>NZ_JBLYPN010000005.1:0-279265 GCF_051851875.1 Duffyella sp. Ts4
TCTCAGGATTTTTTCCGGCGGTTCAGCTTCCCGAACCTCCTGACGCGCCGCTGTGCAAGCCGTTGTTCCGTGTCAGTGGAGGCGCAGTATAGGGATTTTCTGCGGGCTGACAAGTGCTTTTTTAAACTTTTATTTCGTTCGCTCAAAAGTTAGTCAAAGCGGCTTGTTTATCCCTGTTTTATACGGGCGGGCAGCGATGCAAGACTCTCTATTACCCAATCTGCCGCCGACTCGCCTTCAGGCGTGACAGTCTTACCGCTGCGTACCAGCACGGTTTTACCGACGCCCGCCGCTTTACCGGCCATAACATCTTCAATTTTATCACCCACCATATAAGAAGCGCTTAGATCGATATCCAGTTCTTCCGTTGCGGATAAAATCATACCGGGTTGTGGTTTGCGGCAGTCACACTGCTGGCGATAGTTTTCAACCGGCGCATCTGGCATATGCGGGCAGAAATAGATGCCATCCAGATCGATATCGCGATCGGCCAGCGACCAGTCCATCCATTCCGTTAACTGCATGAATTGCTCTTCACTATACATGCCGCGAGCGATACCAGACTGGTTGGTCACAATGACCAGCGCAAAACCCATTTCCTTGAGTTCACGCATAGCGTCGATCACGCCGTCGATAAACTGAAAATTGTCGATTTCATGAACATACCCGTGATCGACATTAATGGTGCCATCACGATCGAGAAAAATTGCCGGGACTTTAGTGGTCACGTAGACGCTCCTGCTACAAAAGATGCTGCTGAGTATCGCATGATTGCAATAGAAGAGAGAATGGCGGATTGAATGACTTCGATTGATTTAGACGTCTGGATGCCTTAACATCCGTAGCTAATTCGACCGTTCTGCACAGCCAGGTCGGTACACCATGGGCAACTTGATTACGATAATAAAGATTAATGATAAAACTTAACAACATAACCAAAATGTTCGAGCAAGGTACACGCACCATATCAGCGCTTAATGATGTCAGCCTGCATGTTCCGGCCGGACAGATTTATGGCGTGATTGGCGCATCCGGCGCCGGTAAAAGCACGCTCATTCGTTGCGTCAACCTACTGGAGCGCCCCACTTCCGGCACCGTATTGGTTGATGGCAAAGATCTTACCGCTCTTTCTGAAAAAGCACTGACGGAAGCGCGCCGTGAAATCGGCATGATCTTTCAACATTTTAACCTAATGAATTCACGCACGGTGTTCGGCAACGTTGCTCTGCCGCTTGAGCTGGGTAATGCCTCGCGTGAAGAGATTAAGACGCGGGTGAATGAGCTACTTGAACTGGTTGGCCTGGCCGATAAACAGGACGCCTGGCCAGCAAACCTGTCGGGCGGACAGAAACAGCGCGTCGCCATTGCTCGTGCCCTGGCCAGCAATCCAAAAGTCCTGTTATGCGATGAAGCCACCAGCGCACTCGATCCCGCCACTACCCGTTCTATCCTGGCGCTATTGAAGGATATTAACCGTCGCCTTGGTTTAACCATCCTGTTAATCACGCACGAAATGGATGTGGTCAAGCGCATCTGTGATCAGGTAGCGGTGATCAGTCAGGGTCAGCTCATTGAAAAAGACACGGTTAGCGAAGTTTTCTCTCATCCAAAGACGCCGCTTGCTCAGCAGTTTATTCAGTCGACGCTGCATCTCGATATCCCGGAAGATTATGCCGATCGCCTGTCAGCCACAGTCGGACAGAACGGCATTCCTTTATTGCGTCTGGAATTCACCGGCAAATCTGTCGACGCGCCGCTGCTGTCAGAGACGGCTCGTCGCTTTAATGTGAACAACAACATTATCAGTGCCCAGATGGATTACGCCGGTGGCGTTAAATTTGGCATCATGCTGGCAGAGATGCACGGCAGCGAAACGGATACGCAGGCCGCCGTTGCCTATCTGCAGGAAAATCATGTGAAAGTTGAGGTGCTGGGTTATGTCTGAGGCAATGATGTGGTTACTCGCCCGCGGCGTATGGGAAACGCTGGTTATGACCTTCGTTTCGGGCTTTCTCGGCTTTGCGGTGGGGCTACCTTTCGGCGTGCTGCTGTATATCACGCGTCCAGGGCAGATTATGCCGAGCGTGAAGCTGTACCGTTCGGTGTCCGCGCTGGTCAATATCTTCCGCTCTATTCCGTTCATTATTCTGCTGGTATGGATGATTCCGTTTACCCGCGTGCTGGTTGGTACGTCGATCGGTCTGCAGGCGGCGATTGTGCCGCTTACCATTGGCGCCGCACCCTTTATTGCGCGCATGGTGGAAAATACCCTGCTGGAGCTACCTACCGGCTTAATTGAAGCATCACGCGCAATGGGTGCGACACCGATGCAGATTATCCGCAAGGTATTACTGCCTGAAGCGCTGCCGGGGCTGATCAACGCCGCTACGATTACGTTGATTACGCTGGTTGGTTATTCAGCCATGGGTGGCGCGGTAGGCGCTGGCGGTCTGGGACAGATCGGCATTCAGTACGGTTATGTCGGTTATAACGCTACTGTGATGAATACGGTATTAGTGTTGTTAGTGATTCTGGTGTATTTAATTCAGTTCTGTGGTGACCGCATCGTACGCGCAGTGACTCACAAATAAACAAGCAACATCAATTATTGCGACTATTAAGGATAAGATATGTCTTTTACATTCAAAAAAATTGCCGCTGTGGGTGCGCTGCTGGGTGCAATGGCGCTGGCTGGTTGTGGTCAGGAAGAGAAAGATCCGAATCACATCAAAGTGGGTGTGATTGTGGGTGCCGAGCAGCAGGTTGCTGAAGCGGCGCAGAAAGTGGCCAAAGAGAAATACGGTCTGGACGTTGAGCTGGTGACCTTTAACGATTACGTATTGCCTAACGAAGCGTTAAGCAAAGGCGACATTGACGCCAATGCCTTCCAGCACAAACCGTATCTGGATCAGCAGATCAAAGATCGCGGCTATAAGCTGGTGCCGGTCGGTAACACATTTGTCTTCCCAATCGCAGGCTACTCGAAAAAAATCAAATCCATTGATGAACTGCAGGAAGGCGCGCAAATTGCCATTCCTAACGATCCCACTAACCTTGGTCGCACCCTGCTGCTGCTGCAGAAAGTGGGCCTGATCAAGCTGAAGGATGATGTGGGCCTGCTGCCAACGTCGCTGGATATCGTTGAGAACCCGAAGAAGCTGAAGATTGTTGAGCTGGAAGCGCCACAGTTGCCACGTTCTCTGGACGATCAGCAGATTGCGCTGGCGGTTATCAATACTACCTATGCCAGCCAGATCGGCCTGACGCCAGCGAAAGATGGCATTTTCGTGGAAGACAAAGACTCTCCATACGTTAACCTGATCGTTTCACGCGAAGATAATAAAGACGCGGAAAACGTGAAGAAATTCGTTCAGGCTTATCACTCTGATGAAGTGGCCGCTGCCGCTGAAAAAATCTTTAACGGTGGTGCCGTGAAAGGCTGGTAAGGCCTCTTCACGACAAAAAGGGCGGCGGCAACGTCGCCCTTTTTCTATGGTGCGATTTCAGCCCGCGACTTGTCATTTATCAGCGAGCTTGCTTCAATACCGCCACTTGTATACACATAAGGATGTTCCCATGCGCGCTTTACCGCTCTGTTTGTTAGCATTGATGCTGACAGGGTGTTCCCTTATTCATAAGCCGTATCAGCCGATCACCCCGCTGCCTGCTTCAAAAACAACACCCGCGCATAAAGTGACACCGCGCCCGGCGCCGGTAAAAATTTATACCGATACGACCGATCTGCTCAGCAAGCCCTTTCGTGATTTAGGCGAAGTCTCTGGCGAAGATTGCCAGATCTCAACGCAGGATTCCCCCGCCAACCTGAATACCGCACGCAAACGCATGCAGATTAAAGCCTCATCAATGAAGGCTAACGCGGTGTTGCTGCACAAATGCGAAATCATCACCAGTGGCGCAGGCTGTCATCGTCAGGCCATCTGTCAGGGATCCGCTTTAAAAGTTAGCAGCCAATGAGTGCATTCTCTTTCGAGCAGATCGGCGTGATTCATTCGCCGTGGAAAGAGAAATTTGCCGTTCCGCGTCAGCCCGGTTTAGTCGCTGACGGCGGTGGAGAACTGCATCTGCAGGCGCCGTATAATCAACCTGAAGCGGTACGCGGCCTGGAAAGCTTCAGTCATTTATGGCTGCTGTTTGTATTTCATCAAACGCAATCAGCGGGATGGCGGCCGACAGTGCGGCCGCCTCGCCTCGGCGGTAATGCGCGTATGGGTGTTTTTGCCACGCGTTCGACCTTTCGCCCTAACCCTGTAGGCATGTCGCTGGTTGAGCTAAAAGCGGTGCGCTGCGAGGGCAATCAGGTGATTTTGCAGTTGGGTAGTCTCGATTTGGTTGATGGCACGCCGGTGATTGACATCAAACCCTATCTGCCCTTTGCCGAAGCATTACCGGATGCACGCGCCGGATTTGCTCAGCTGCCGCCGGCTGCCGCCATGCCGGTAGCGTTCAGCGAACATGCGCTGAAGCAGATTGCCGATGAGCAGGCACGTTTTCCACATCTGCAGCGCTTCATTCATGACGTGCTGGCACAGGATCCGCGGCCCGCCTATCGCAAGGGTGATGAACCCGATCGTGAGTATGCTGCCTGGCTGCTTGATTTCAACGTGCGCTGGCGCATTGATGCCGGCGCCACGCTGGTGGTTGCGGTGGATCGACGTTAAAACACGCTTTTTAGGATTCCATGACGCTGGTACACTAGCGGCCAGCAATTTTTGGCCCGTTAACTGGCTTTCCGTCCACATGGAATCGTAATCAATGCGCACTACTCAATATTTGCTTGCCACTCAAAAAGAGACGCCTTCTGACGCCGAAGTCATCAGCCACCAGCTTATGCTGCGTGCTGGCATGATCCGTAAACTCGCTTCGGGTTTATACACCTGGTTACCGACCGGCCTGCGCGTATTGAAAAAAGTCGAAAATATCGTGCGTGAAGAGATGAACAACGCGGGCGCGATTGAGATTTCAATGCCGGTGGTGCAGCCCGCCGATCTGTGGCAGGAGAGTGGACGTTGGGAACAATATGGCCCGGAGCTGCTGCGTATCAGCGATCGCAGCGATCGCCCTTTTGTACTGGGTCCAACCCACGAAGAAGTGATTACCGATCTGATTCGTAACGAGTTGAGCTCTTACAAACAGCTGCCGCTAAATCTGTTCCAGATTCAGACCAAATTCCGTGATGAAGTGCGCCCGCGTTTTGGCGTCATGCGTTCGCGTGAGTTCATCATGAAAGATGCCTACTCCTTTCATACCTCACAGGCATCGCTTCAGGAAACCTATGAGGCGATGTACCGCGCCTATAGCCAGATTTTCAGCCGTATGGGGCTGGATTTCCGCGCAGTGCAGGCGGATACCGGTTCGATCGGTGGCAGCGCATCACACGAATTTCAGGTGCTGGCCAACAGCGGCGAAGATGATGTGATTTTCTCAACCGATTCTGACTATGCCGCCAATATTGAGCTGGCCGAAGCGGTTGCTCCAGCCGGTGAGCGTGCCCAGCCCGCGCAGGATATGACAGAGATCGACACGCCTGACGCTAAAACCATTGCCGCGCTGGTTGAGCAGTTTGCTCTGCCCATTACCCAAACGGTAAAAACGCTGCTGGTCAAAGCTGCAGAAGAGAGCGGCCATACGCTGGTCGCGCTGCTGGTCCGTGGCGATCACGAGCTGAACGAAGTCAAAGCGGAAAAACTCGATCTGGTCGCAGCACCGCTGACTTTTGCCACCGAGGAAGAGATTCGCGCCGCTGTCGGTGCCGGTCCGGGCTCGCTGGGTCCGGTTGGCCTGGAGCTGCCGATTGTGATCGATCGCAGCGTTGAGAAGATGAGTGATTTTGCTGCCGGTGCCAACCGCGACGGTAAACATCTTATCGGTGTTAACTGGGAGCGCGATCTGCCGCTGCCGCAGGTTGCTGATATTCGCAACGTGGTGGAAGGCGACGCCAGCCCGGACGGTAAAGGCACGCTGCAAATCAAACGCGGGATCGAAGTGGGCCACATTTTCCAGCTCGGCACCAAATATTCTGACGCGATGAAAGCGTCTGTTCAGGGCGAAGAAGGCCGTAACCAGACGCTGACGATGGGCTGTTACGGTATCGGTGTCACGCGTGTGGTCGCGGCGGCGATTGAGCAAAACCATGACGAGCGCGGCATCATCTGGCCAGCCGCGCTGGCACCCTTCCAGGTTGCTATTCTGCCAATGAATATGCACAAATCTTTCCGCGTGAAAGAGGTTGCAGAGACGCTGTATGACACGCTGCGCAGCCACGGCATTGACGTCATTCTGGACGATCGTAAAGAGCGCCCAGGCGTGATGTTTGCTGATATGGAACTGATCGGCGTGCCGCATACCATTGTGATCGGCGATCGTAATCTGGACAGCGAAGAAGTGGAATACAAAGCGCGCCGCGAAGGTGAAAAGCAGATGATCAAGACAGATGCTATCGTCGACTTCCTGATTAGCGCCATTAAAGGCTAACGCCCTACCCTGACTCTCTCAGCCACCCTCTGCGGTGGCTTTTTTGTATCTGCTTTAATCAGCATCGTGCATATCCTGCCAACGCACTGCTTTTACAGCACCTTACCGCGTAGCGCTTTGGTCGTGCTTTTGCGCGTTTTGCCTTCCAGCCGGCGTTTTTTGGAAGCCAGCGTTGGCCGCGTAGGACGACGGGCTTTTTCCACCACGGTGAGTTCATTGATCAGGTTTTTCAGGCGCTGCAGCGCCGCTTCGCGGTTCATCTCCTGGCTGCGATACTCCTGCGCCTTGATGATCACAATACCTTCTGGCGTAATCAGATGATGCGTCGCTTCCAGCAGCCGCGTCTTGTAAAAATCCGGTAGCGAAGAGGCGCGGATATCGAAACGCAAATGGATGGCGGTGGAAGATTTATTCACGTTCTGACCGCCCGCGCCCTGCGCCCGGATAGCCGTCAGTTCAATTTCGTTATCGGCGAGGGTGACCTGTCGAGAGAGCGTAATCATGCTGGCTGATTCACCTGTTGCCATTCGGTAAAGTGCAGCTCAACATGCTGATCTTCAGCGGAGAGCCACAGCACGCCATCCTGCACCGTTGCCTGCAGATTCATGTTACGCGCCGCCAATGCGGTTAACTTTTCGAGCTGCTCATCATCCAAATAGCGCACCGTTAAGTTACTCAGCTGAGCCAGCTTATCGCGATGCTGCTGCCACCATACCGTCGCTGCGCGAGCACTGTATGCATATAACCAGACCGCCGCCGAACGATGGCTCGCTTTCTTCAGGCGCTTTTCATCCGGCAGGCCGAGTTCAATCCAGCACTCAATGCCCTGATGATCGTTGAGCCGCCAGATTTCAGGCTCATCGTCCGCGCACAAACCGCGGGTAAACTGCAGGCGTTCATCGGCGTGGCAGAGCCAGGCGGCCAGGCGTAGCATCAGCCGCGTTTCCGTTTCCGAAGGATGGCGCGCCAGCGTCAGGCTGGTATCGAAATAGACCTGACGATCCAAATCGGCAATGCTCAGGTTAGCTTTATAGATGGTGGCTTTCAGTGCCATGATTTTCCTCTCTGGTTTTGCGCACTATTGTACCCCAGACGCACAGCATTCCGCTTCACGGCGGCTGATTTCACGCAATTTCCTATGATATAGTGGAAAACAGCCAGCTAAAAAGGCTCTGAGGGGAGGTATAAGTGCATAAATATTGTGAACTGGTTCGCCAACGTTATGCCGAAATTGGAAGCGGTGACCTGGGATATATCCCGGATGCTATCGGATGTGCATTGAAAGCGCTCGATGAGATAGCCGCCAATTCTGCGCTAAACTCTTCTGTCAGGGAACAGGCAGCCTATGCTGCCGCCAACTTATTGGTGAGCGATTATGTTAACGAATGAAGCCTATACACCGATCAACTGCGACGACTATGACAACCTGGAACTCGCCTGCCAGAAAAAATGGATGTTATCGCTGGCGTTGAAAGATGGCGAAAAGCTAAAGGCCGAAGCGGTAGACATGGTATCGCGCAAAAACGTTGAGTATCTGGAAATCAATCTTTCCGGTGAAGCACGACAGTTACGTCTCGATCATATTGCCAGTTTTGAACATCCAGAAATTGGCACCGTGGTGATGAGCGACGCTGACTAAACGGGTGCGGGCGGGGTCTTTTCCCGCCCTCTCTCACGGTTGCAATGCGCTGTACCAGGCCGCCAAATCTGCCATATCGTCATCGCTTAATCCCGCCACAAACGCCTTCATCACTTCTGCCTGACCACCATTACGCTCACCTTTCTTGTAAGCCTGCAATGCATGCGCCAGGTAGTCGGCGTGTTGTCCCGCAAGGTTTGGGTAAAGCGGCACCGCTGCTTTGCCTGCGGCGCCATGGCAGGCCACGCAGGCCGCGGCTTTTTGCTCACCGGCTTTACTGTCGCCAGCGGCGAAAGCGGGCGCGCTGGCTATAAGCAGCAGCGCAATTATCCCTTTATTCATGCTTATCTTACTCATGGTGTTGCCAGCAAATATGCCAGCCGGAATCGGTATCGTCGCGCCCCTGCACGGTGGTAAACAGGCCAGGCGCGGCGATCGGTTGTTCATTGTAATAAATCAGCGGCGTGCGCTCGCGCTGCCAAGGCGGAATACCCAGTTCCTGCCAGATTTTTTTCATACTCCGTCCACCGTTGCGGCCGAGAATATGAACATGCCCGTGCGCCTGAAACCGTATGCTGACCCCTTCATCTTCACGTGGAGCACGCACCTGCTGACCCGCGTCGGCGCGATGCACAATGCCAAGGTTATCGGGCAGTTGCAATGCGGCCCAGGGCGCCTGCCAGGGCAGTACCTGCTGGCTGATATCTGCAAATGGCGGCAGCCAGTAAAGTGCATTACGATAACGGCGCAGCTGATGCAGGCCGAGTTGCAGGCAAGGCACAGCGTCGGGTCGGCTGAGAATCACTTCATGCCAGATGCGAGTCAGCGCGTCGCGCGATGGCATTTTGCCGCCCTGTAGCGCAATCCAGCGGCGCAGTAGCGCATTGCGGTGCGCCTCGCTCAGATTCAGCAGCGGTGGAATCAGTAACGATCCGTTGCCCTGTATCTGCTGGGACAGCGACACGGCGAGCAATTCATCGAGCAGCTGTTCCTGTTCACCGCACAGTGCCGCACTGCGCGCCGCCGCCTGAGAAAAGTGTGGCCAGCGGGCGCTGAGTATGGGCAGCACCTGTTGGCGCAGAAAGTTACGATCAAAGCGGGTATCGAGATTACTTTCATCCTCGATCCAACTGAGCTGATGCGCCTGTGCCCACTCGACAAGCTGCGCACGAGACTGCGTTAGCAGCGGCCGCACCAGCTGATGTTCACCCAGCGAGAGCGTGGCAGGCATTGCCGCCAGGCCTGCCGGTCCACTGCCACGTTTCAGCGCCAACAGCAGGGTTTCTGCCTGATCGTCAAGATGCTGCGCGGTAACCAGCACTTCATCCGGCAGCAGCGCCTGGCGAAATGCCGCATAGCGCGCCGCACGGGCCGCGCCCTCAATGCCCGCCTCGCGACCGTCAACGGCAACTCGCTCAACGATTAACGGTATCTGCCAGTGCGCGCATTGCTGCTGACAATGCATAACCCATTCATCGGCATGCGGGCTGAGGCCATGATGTATGTGTATCGCGCGCAGTTCGACATCATGCTGTTGCCGCCAGCCTGCCAGCTGATGCAACAGTACGGTAGAATCCAGCCCGCCACTAAATGCCACCAGCAGACGCCGACAGGATTGCAGGATATGTAGATGGGCTAAACGGGACATGGCACTCTCAAACAGAGCGGGCCGCGCAGTGCGGCCCGACAGCTGACTATTTTACGCCTGATAAAGTTCTAACGGCAATCCATCGGGATCGGCAAAAAAGGTGAACCGCTTGCCGGTCAGCGGATCGATACGCACCGGTTCACACATTACGCCCTGCTGCTGCAGTTGCTGCCATGCCGCATCAATATCATCAACGCTAAAGGCGAGATGGCGCAGGCCGCAGGCTTCAGGATGACTGACGCGCGCCGGCGGTTCAGGAAAGCTGAACAGCTCAATGGTATAGTGACCGTTTAACGCCAGGTCGCCTTTCCACGAGTTGCGTTCTTCACGAAAAAATTCCCCCATCAGCGTGAAGCCAAGAATGTCGCAATAGAACGCTTTGCTGCGCGCATAGTCGGTGGCAATGATGGCGATGTGATGAACCTGCTTCAGTCCTAACATGGAAACTCCTGAAAATTTTTTGTGACGCGTACCTTATGCCGCTCATCGCATCGCCGCAAGCACGACTTTTCTGGATTATGTCGACGGCTGCTCTTTTAGCACGCGTACCAGATAGCGCCCTTCTTCCGTTAACGTAGCACCATGAATATCGGTCTCAAAGCCAGGATAATGCTCGCCTATCGTGCAGAGCATCAGCAGAAAATCGAGTACCGCCCGGCTCGCCTCGGTGATCATCTCGCCCGGCATGACCAGCGGCACGCCCGGCGGATACGGCAGAATCATATTGGCTGAAACGCGGCCGATTAATCGATCAATGGATACCGTTTCTACATTGCCGGTGACCTGTTGCTGAAATGCCTGATGCGGGGTCATTTTCATCTCCGGCAACGTATCGAATGCCTGCAACATCAAACGCGGCAGATCGTGTTGGCGGATCATGTTATGAATGCCCGCAGCCAGCGTCTGAATACGCATGTTGCGGTAAAAGTCGGGATCTTCTGCGTAGAGATCGGGCAGCATATTTTTGACGCGCAGATTCAGATCGAAGGCGCGTTTAAATTCGGTCAGACCGCGCAGCAGGCTCATTGCTTTGGTCTTATCGATACCAATGCTGAACAGAAAAAGCAGGTTATAAGGCCCGGTTTTTTCCACCACCACGCCGCGTTGATCGAGGAATTTCGCTACCAGCGCCGCCGGGATCCCTTCAGCCGCCATGTCGCCAAGCTCACTCATGCCGGGGGTTAAAATAGTCACCTTGATCGGATCGAGGTACATATGATCGCGATCGGCATGCGTAAAACCGTGCCACGCCTCGTCACCCGGCTGAATCGGCCAGCATTCCGCCTCATCGATGCCGTCGGGCTGCCAGATATCAAAAAACCATCCTTCTGACTCTTCCCGCAGACGCTGCACCTCACGCCGGAAATGCAGCGCGCGTTCCACCGAGCGATTTATCAGGCGGCGGCCCGGATTACCGCGCAGCATCGCCGCAGCCGTTTCAATTGAGGCGACAATCGGATAGTTCGGCGACGTCGTGGTGTGCATCATGTAGGCTTCATTAAAGGTCTGCTCATCGTAATCGCCTTTAATATGAATCATCGACGCCTGAGAAAATGCCGCGAGCAGCTTGTGCGTTGACTGCGTTTCATAAAACACTTTGCCCGGCATACGATCGCCGCTCATGCCGCTTTTGCCCTGATAAATAGGATGAAAATTGGTGTAAGGAACCCAGGCGGAATCAAAGTGGATCGATGGCACATCCAGCGTCTCTTTGATGTACTGCGTGTTGTAGAGCAGACCATCGTAGGTCGAATTGGTGATTACCGCATGCACCGGCCAGCTGGCGTTTTCGGTTTGTGCCACCTTCAGAGCGATACTCTCGCGGGTGAATTCGCGCTTCGGAATGCCACCGAGGATGCCAAGTGCATTGCGCGTCGGCTTGAGCCAGATTGGCACAATGTTGCTCATCATCAGCAGATGAGTCAGCGACTTATGGCAGTTGCGATCGATCAGCACCGTGCTGCCGGCAGGCGCAGCATACATACCGACAATTTTATTCGATGTCGACGTGCCATTGGTCACCATATAACTCTGCTCGGCACCAAACGTGCGGGCGATATACTCTTCAGCTTCCAGATGCGGCCCGGTGTGATCCAGTAACGATCCGAGCTCGGTTACCGAGATCGATACATCCGCCTTCAGCGCATTGCCACCGAAAAAATCGTAAAACAAGCTGCCGACCGGACTTTTTTGAAAGGCGGTGCCCGCCATATGACCTGGCGTACAAAAGGTATACTTGCCCTCTTTCACATAGGTGAACAGTGCTTTGGTCAGCGGCGGCGTAATGGTATCAATATATTCATCGGTATACTGACGGATACGCTGCGCGATTTCTTCAGCAGCATCCAGCGCATATTCAAAGAACCATAGCGCCATGCGCATTTCATTGAGGCTGACATCAAAAGAAGAGTGCGTGTTGATAAAGGCGTAGAGCGGCAGGTATTCGTTGAGCAGATGAATTTCGCTGCACAACTCGAGGCTGTATTCGTCCCAGTCGAAAATAATGCCGCAGATGCGCGGATTGTGTTCAATCAGCTTTAACAGGTCGTTGGCATCCTGGGGGTAAATCAACTTAAAGCCCTGACGAGTGAGCGCCAGATCGAGTTCTCTGATGGGTTCATCTTTATAAAAAGCGTTGTGCGGCCCCATTATCGCAATAATATTCAAGGCTCTTCTCCTGAAGGTGATAGCAAGGGATAAGCATAGCGAAACCCGCGCGGCAGTCGGTAAAAGCACATAAAAAAGGGCAGAATATCGCTATTCTGCCCTGCGCTTTCTTTGTTGGGGTGATGATCAGGCGTAACCGTAGCTCATCAGGCGCTGATAGCGACGATTAAGCAGCTCTTCGGTGCTCAACACGTCGAGATCGGCCAGATCGGCCAGCAGCTGCAATTTTAATGATGCTGCAATTTCCAGTGGATGACGATGCGCGCCACCCAACGGCTCAGGAATCACCGAGTCGATCAGCTTCAGCTCTTTCAGGCGAGGAGCAATAATGCCCATCGCTTCCGCAGCCAGCGGCGCTTTGTCTGCGCTTTTCCACAGAATCGACGCGCAGCCTTCCGGTGAAATCACCGAATAGGTGCTGTATTGCAGCATGTTCACTTTGTCGCCTACGCCAATGGCCAGCGCACCGCCAGAACCGCCCTCACCGATGACCGTACAAATAACCGGCACTTTCAGGCCGGACATCTCGCGCAGATTGCGTGCGATAGCTTCGGACTGTCCGCGCTCTTCTGCACCCACGCCCGGGTAAGCACCCGGCGTATCGATAAAAGTAATGATCGGCATTTTAAAGCGCTCGGCCATTTCCATCAGGCGCAGCGCTTTGCGATAACCTTCCGGAGCGGGCATACCAAAGTTACGGCGAATCTTCTCTTTGGTTTCACGTCCTTTCTGATGACCAATGATCATCACCGGCCGGCCATCAATACGCGCGGTACCGCCAACAATGGCTTTGTCGTCTGCATAGGCGCGATCGCCCGCCAGCTCGTCAAAGTCAGTAAAGATGTTACGCACATAATCAAAGGTATAAGGGCGCAACGGATGACGCGCCAACTGGGCAATTTGCCAGGCACCCAAATCTGAGAATATTTTCCGTGTCAGCTCAACGCTTTTTTCGCGCAGGCGCTGCACTTCTTCATCCAGATTAATATCGTGTTTCTCATCCTGACGGCCAACCGACTTAAGCGAATCAATCTTCGCTTCCAGTTCCGCGATTGGCTGTTCAAAATCCAGGTAATTAAGACTCATAATGTTCCTGTTTTAGTCAAACTCCAGTTCCACCTGCTCCGAACCGATCAACGATCGCAGATCGTTGAGCAAACGATCGCTGGGCGAAATACGCCACGCTGCACCAAAGCGCAGCTTCGCCCGTGCGTCTTCTCTCTGATAGTAGAGATGCACCGGAATGGTTCCCGAACGATGGGGTTCCAGGGACTGACGGAGACGGTTTAAAAGCTGGTCATCAATTTGCCTGTCCGTCAGCGAGATAGCAAGCCCGCGAGCATACTTTTCGCGTGCTTCGTCAATGTCCATCACTTCGCGCGCGGTCATTTTAAGCCCGCCGCTGAAATCATCGAAGCTGACCTGTCCGCTGACGAGCAGGATACGGTCTTTTTCCAGCAAATGCTGATACTTATCGAGGGCATCGGTAAATAACATGACCTCAAGACGACCGGATCGATCGTCAAGCGTACAGATGCCGATACGGTTACCGCGTTTGGTTACCATCACACGCGCCGACACCACTAATCCGGCTGCGGTAATGATCTTACCACGTTCCGTTGGGTGCATCTCTTTCAGGCGCACGCCGCCAACATAACGCTCGATCTCTTTAAGGTACTGATTAATCGGATGCCCGGTTAGATACAATCCTAACGTTTCGCGTTCACCATCCAGCTGAACCTGCTCTGGCCAACGGGTCACGCTGGCATAGGATTTCTCCACCTGCTCCGGCTCTTCCGCCAGCACGCCGAACATGTCTGACTGGCCGATGGCTTCCGCTTTGGCATGCTGATCCGCGGCTTTCAGCGCATCGGGCAGCGCACTCATCAACGCCGCCCGGTGTGGGCCAAGGCGATCAAAAGCGCCGGACATGATCAGTTTTTCCATCACCCGCCGATTGATCTTTTTGGTATCGGTGCGCGCGCAGAGATCAAACAGCTCTTTAAAATAGCCATCCTGGTTACGTGCTTCAAGGATCGCCTCGATCGGGCCTTCACCCACGCCTTTGATTGCGCCGATGCCGTAAACGATCTCGCCTTCATCATTAACGTGAAACTGATACAGACCGGAGTTGATATCCGGCGGCAGCACCTTGAGGCCCATACGCCAGCACTCATCCACCAGGCCAACCACCTTCTCGGTATTGTCCATATCCGCGGTCATTACTGCCGCCATGAATTCCGCCGGATAGTGCGCTTTCAGCCACAACGTTTGATAGGAGACCAGGGCGTAGGCAGCCGAGTGCGATTTGTTAAAGCCGTAACCGGCAAATTTCTCTACCAGATCGAAGATTTTCATCGACAGTTCGCCGTCGATGCCCATGCTTTCGGCGCCATCCTGAAACACTGAGCGCTGCTTGGCCATCTCTTCTGGCTTCTTTTTACCCATTGCGCGACGCAGCATATCCGCACCGCCCAGCGTGTAGCCGGAAAGCACCTGCGCAATCTGCATCACCTGTTCCTGATACAGAATAATGCCGTAGGTCGGTTCCAGCACCGGTTTCAGCGACTCGTGCTGCCACTGAATATCAGGATAGGAGATCGCTTCACGGCCGTGTTTACGGTCAATAAAGTTATCCACCATGCCGGATTGCAGCGGCCCCGGACGGAACAGCGCCACCAGCGCGATCATATCTTCAAAGCAGTCCGGCTTCAGGCGCTTGATCAGATCTTTCATGCCGCGTGATTCGAGCTGGAATACCGCCGTGGTTTCCGCGCGCTGCAGCATGTCGAAGCTTTTTTTATCCTCAAGCGGGATCGCAGTAATATCAATCGGCTCAAGGCCCTGCTTCGCCCGGCGCGGATTGATCATCTTCAGCGCCCAGTCGATGATGGTTAAGGTGCGCAAGCCTAAAAAGTCGAACTTCACCAGCCCAGCATATTCGACGTCGTTCTTATCAAACTGCGTTACCGGGAACTGGCCATTTTCATCGCAATAGAGCGGGGAAAAATCGGTGATTTTGGTTGGGGCAATGACCACGCCACCGGCATGTTTACCGGCATTACGCGTAACGCCTTCCAGCTTACGCGCCATATCAATCAGCGCTTTAACCTCTTCATCCGCCTCGTAAATCTCCGGCAACTGCGGCTCAGCGACAAAGGCTTTTTCCAGCGTCATGCCGGGATCGGGCGGAATCAGTTTGGAGATGCGATCAACAAAGCCATAGGGATGGCCCAGCACGCGTCCCACGTCACGAATAACCGCCTTCGCCGCCATGGTACCAAAGGTGATAATTTGCGATACCGCCTCGCGGCCATACATTTCAGCCACGTGATCAATCACCTGATCGCGTTTTTCCATACAGAAATCGACGTCAAAGTCAGGCATGGAAACACGTTCCGGATTCAGGAAGCGTTCAAACAGCAGATCAAAAGCCAGCGGATCGATATCGGTGATTTTCAGCGCATAGGCGACCAGGGAGCCAGCACCAGAGCCACGGCCGGGACCGACCGGAATACCGTTGTCTTTTGACCACTGGATAAACTCCATCACGATCAAAAAGTAGCCCGGGAATCCCATCTGGTTGATCACCGTCAGTTCAATCTCCAGACGTTCATCGTAAGCCGGGCGTTTTTCCAGACGCACCGCCTCATCCGGAAACAGGAATTCCAAACGCTCTTCCAGCCCTTCCCGGGATTTTTTTACCAGAAAATCTTCGGTGGTCATCTCGCCGGTAGGGAACTGCGGCAGGAAGTATTCGCCAAGGCGCACGGTGACGTTACAGCGACGCGCAATTTCTACGCTGTTTTCCAGCGCTTCCGGGATGTCAGCAAACAGCGCGCACATCTCTTCTTCGCTGCGCATATATTGCTGCGGACTGTAGTTACGCGGACGCTTGGGGTCGTCGAGGGTGAAACCATCATGAATCGCCACGCGGATTTCGTGCGCGTCAAACTCATCTTCGGTCAGGAAGCAGACTTCATTGGTAGCAACTACCGGCACCGATTCGGCAATGGCCAGTTCAACGGCGGCATGCAGGTAGCTCTCTTCATCCTGACGCCCGGTGCGCACCAGTTCGAGGTAATAACGATCGGGAAAATGTGTCTGATAAAAGGCCAGGCATTGTGAAACCAGCGCCTGATTGCCACGTAATAAACTGCGGCCGACATCGCCGCGTCGGCCACCAGAAAGCAGTATTAATCCTTCACCCAGCTCAATCAGCCAGTCACGATCGATGATCGGACCGGCAATGCCGTAGCCACGCAAATAGGCGCGCGAAATAAGTTGGGTCAGGTTCTGATAGCCGTCGTTATTGGAGGCCAGCACGGTGAGATAGGTGAGCTCATCGCCCATCAACTCGCTGGCGACATGGAAATCGGCGCCGATAATCGGCTTGATGCCAGCACTGTGTGCCGTACCGTAGAACTTCACCAGACCGCAGAGGTTGGTGTAATCGGTAATGGCAATGGCAGGCATGCCAAGCGCTGCCGCTTTTTTTACCAGCGGCCCGGTTTTGGCCAGTCCATCGACCATCGAATAATCACTGTGTACGTGCAGGTGAATAAAACGTGGTTCGGCCATAGTATTTTCCGCTTAAAACAGGTTGAAGCCATTACAGCGTGCGGGACGAGGCCAGCACTTCTGCATCCAGCAGGGCGTTACGCACCGGAGCAAAACTGCGTCGGTGATGCGGCGTTGCGCCATGTTTCGCCAGCTTTTCCAGATGGAAAGCGGTGGGATAACCTTTATGCTGGGCAAAGCCGTAATCAGGAAACTGCAGGTCCAGTTCGGCCATTTCACGATCGCGAGTGACCTTGGCAAGTATCGACGCGGCGCTGATTTCAGCCACCAGACTATCGCCTTTTACCACCGCCTGCGACGGCATCGGCAATGCTGGACAGCGGTTGCCATCGATCAATACATAATCTGGCGTCAGCGATAATCCAGCCACGGCACGCTGCATCGCTAACATAGTCGCATGCAGAATATTCAGCCGATCGATCTCTTCCGGCTCAGCGCGACCGAGGCTCCAGGCAAGCGATCGCTCAATAATCAGATCATAGAGCGCATTGCGTCGCTTCTCAGATAATTTTTTCGAATCGGCAAGGCCAGGGATCGGGTTTGCCGGATCAAGGATCACCGCAGCAGTAACCACCGCGCCGACCAGCGGTCCCCGACCGACTTCATCAACGCCCGCTATCGTAGTGGCCAGCGGATAGATAAAATTAGTCAAACGCCAACTCCAGGACGGCCTGCGCCGCTTGCTCATCTGCGTTCCAGCGAATTTGCTGGTGCAGTTCAGTAAATGTGTCCAGCAACGCTTTACGCGTTTCGCCTGGCATCAACAGCGGTTTTAACGCCGCGGCTAATTTTTCCGGCTGACATTCATCCTGCAGCAACTCTTTGACCAGTTCACGGCCAGCCAGCAAGTTTGGCAGGGAAACGTAGTCAGTTTTAACCAGCCGCTCAGCCAGCCAGAAGGTCACCGGCTTCATGCGGTATCCCACAACCATGGGGCATTTCGCCAGCATGCATTCCAGCGCGGCGGTACCGGAGGCGAGCAGAGCCGCATCGCTGGCGACCATCGCTTCACGCCCATGGCCGTCCAGCAGATGCATGGTTAATTCTGGCGCCACCTGCGCTTTGATCTGCTCAAACTGTTCACGCCGTTTGGCATTTACCAGCGGCACGACAATTTCCAGGTCGGGCCAGGTGTGCCGCAAAAGCTGCGCTGTGCGTAAGAAATCGGCGCTCAACATTTCCACTTCAGCACCGCGACTGCCCGGTAGCAGCGCCAGGCAATGCGCATCTTCAGCAATGCCTAACGTGCGGCGAGCAGCC
Source organism: Duffyella sp. Ts4 (assembly GCF_051851875.1). Taxonomy (NCBI): domain Bacteria; kingdom Pseudomonadati; phylum Pseudomonadota; class Gammaproteobacteria; order Enterobacterales; family Erwiniaceae; genus Duffyella; species Duffyella sp. Ts4. The sequence continues at coordinate 18,288 of NZ_JBLYPN010000005.1, forward strand.
TGTTTGTCCGGCTGCAGCGGCATTGCATCGGCCATAGTGTGGCCGATAAAGCGGCAAGGCACGTTAAAGCGATCGTAGAACGCTTTTTCAAACGGCAAAAATGCCAACACCATATTGGTGTTGCGACCAATTTTGAACACACGCTTCTGTCGCCATGCCCATACTGACGGGCTGACATAGTGGATGGTGCGAATACCCTGCCGTTTCAGGCGGCCTTCCAGCGTGATATTAAAATCAGGCGCGTCGATGCCAACAAAAACATCAGGTTTTAATGCGGTAAAGCGACGCGTTAAATCGCCGCCTATTTTGATCAGACGCGGCAGGCGACCAAGCACTTCAACAATGCCCATCACCGCCAGCTCTTCCATTTCATACCAGGCTTCGCAGCCTTCAGCCTGCATACGCGGGCCGGCAACGCCAACAAAGCGGGTATCAGGATGCTTAGCTTTCAGCGCGCGGATAAGGCCGGCGCCAAGAATATCGCCGGAGGTTTCTCCGGCGACAAGGGCAATAACGAGTGGACGCTCAGACATGAGTTAGCGAATTAGGCCTCGGGTCGATCGGGCAAAGAAATCGTAGAACGGCTGCACTTCAGGATGCTGCTGCGCAATCGCTTCGATTTCCGGTTTCACTTCATCCAGCGTTCTGCCACTGCGATAAAGCAGCTTATAGGCATTGCGAATCGCGTGAAGAGATTCTTTGCTGAAGCCACGACGTTTCAGGCCTTCAATGTTGATACCAAACGGCGTTGCGTGATTCCCTTGAGCAATCACGTAAGGCGGCACATCCTGGGCAACGCCAGAACAGCCGCCAACCATCACGTGTGCGCCAATGGTGCACCACTGATGAACCGCCGTCATGCCGCCGATGATAGCAAAATCATCAACGGTGACATGGCCACCCAGGGTCGCGTTATTCGCAAAGATGCAACGATTGCCAATGGTACAGTCATGCGCAATGTGCGTATTGACCATCAGCAGATTATCGTTGCCAATAACGGTGACTTCGGTGCCCTGCACGGTGCCACGGTGAATCGTTACGCTTTCACGAATGCGGTTACGATCGCCAATTTCAACGCGCGTGGGTTCTCCGGCATATTTCAGATCCTGGTTTACCTCACCGATGGAGACAAACTGGTAAATCTGGTTTTCTTTGCCGATACGTGTGTGGCCATTGACCACGACATGAGAATTGAGCACGGTTCCTTCACCGATTTCGACATGCGCCCCGATATAGCAGAAAGGACCAATGCGAACGCGAGGGCCAATAACAGCGCCCTCTTCGATGACAGAACTTGGGTGGATTACGGCGGTTTGATCAATCACTGATTAAGACTCCCGGCTGCGGGCGCACATCATGGTAGCTTCACAGACAATTTTGCCATCAACGGTTGCCACGCCTTTAAAGCGCGTCAGCCCACGACGGGTTTTTTCGAAAGTGACTTCCATGATCATCTGGTCGCCAGGCACAACCGGACGTTTAAAGCGTGCTTCATCGATACCGGCGAAATAGTAAAGTTCGCCTGGTTCCAGTTTGCCCACGCTTTTAAACGCCAGAATGCCGGTGGCCTGTGCCATTGCTTCCAGAATCAGGACGCCCGGAAAAATCGGTTTACCAGGGAAATGCCCCTGGAAAAACGGTTCATTTACAGATACGTTTTTTACAGCGCGTAAAAATTTATGCTCTTCAAACTCAAGAACGCGGTCGACCAGCAGAAACGGGTAACGGTGCGGCAGCAGTTCTAAAATCTCTTCAATTTTCAGAGTATGAGTTTCAGTAGTCAAAATACTCTTCCTGTCCTAAAAATTCTGATGGCATTAATAACACGGCCTGCACAGACCAAATGATCCTTAGCAGGCCGCAAATCAGTGTGTCTGGCTTCCCTGCTTAGCATGTTTTAATTATGAAAGCCGGGCAGTTGATGATGATTGTCGTATCCGGTGCAATCTGAACGATGCAAAAAGCACGGTGTTGCCTGTAAGCGTTCACCGCCTCAAGGCATTCCGTGCATCTGTGCGCCTGTTCCGGAGCGTACCGGTTAGTCTTTGTTGACCTTACGTTCGATGGTTTTCAGGCGTTTGCTTATTTCATCGATGTTCATCACCAGCGCTGCAGTTTTACGCCAGGTTTTATTCGGTTGTAGCGGAATGCCCGAAGAGTATACCCCAGGTTCCGTGATTGGTCTCATCACCATTCCCATACCGGTAACGGTGACCTTGTCGCAAATTTCCATGTGACCGTTGATCACACTTGCGCCACCAATCATACAATAACGGCCAATCTTCAGACTACCGGCCATGATCACACCACCTGCAACTGCCGTATTGTCGCCAATCACGACGTTATGTGCAATCTGACACTGATTATCAATAATCACACCGTTGCCAATGCGGGTGTCATCCAGCGCGCCACGGTCAATTGTGGTACAGGCGCCAATTTCAACACGATCGCCGATGATCACCGCGCCAAGCTGAGGAATCTTCACCCAGTTGCCACGATCGTTGGCATAACCGAAGCCATCAGCACCGATCACCGTGCCGGACTGAATCAAGCAGCGCTCACCGATTTCAATCTCATGGTATACCGTCACGTTGGCCCACAAGCGGGAATGCGCGCCAATGCGGGTTTTCTTACCCACAAAGCAGCCAGCACCAATGACTACGTTATCACCGAGTACAACATCAGATTCGATAACCGCGTTGGCACCAATCGCTACATTTTCACCCAAGGTTGCAGTGGGATCGATAACAGCACTTGGGGCAATATTGCTGGCGGGTTGCGGCGTAGTATCCAGCAGTTGCGCCATACGCGCATAGGTCAGATAGGGATCTTTGACGATCAGAGCGGCACTCTTGCACCATTCCAGATCCGCTTCCGTCAGCACCACAGCGGAGGCCTGACAGCTGGCGAGCTGCTCACGGTAGCGGCTGTTAGCGAGGAAAGTAATGTGGTCAGTTTTTGCGGATTGCATAGAAGCAATGCCGGAGATGACGATATCGCCATCTCCATGCAATTCTGCATCCAACTGCTGGGCTAAATCAGCCAGTCGAATTGAAGGCATCTGTTATTTAACCTGCTTCAGAACATCAGCGGTAATATCTTTTGAGCTGCTTGCGTAAGCCACAGCGTTGGCATCGACGACAACGTCATAGCCTTCATCGCTGGCAACTTTCTTCACAGCATCCTGAATACGGCTCAGGATTTTATTACGCTCTTCCATCTGACGACGGCGATTGTCCTGCTCAAAAGCCTGTGCTTTTGAAGAGAATGCTTCACGCTGAGTCATGATGTCCTTTTCCATGCGGCTACGTTCGCTGGCCTTCATGGTTGAACCGTCGCGCTGCAGACGCTGCATTTTGGTTTGCAGATCGCGCTCCTGGGTCTGCAGCTCAGTTGCACGACCTTTGAATTCATTCTCCAGCTGCTTGGCAACAGTGGCACGTTGCGGTAACTGTTGGAAAATGCTGGACACGTTTACCACTGCAATTTTATCAGCAGCCTGAGCACCGGCGGAAACCGCTAATGCAACACTCAGACCTGCGGCACACAACAACTTTTTCACTATAAACTCCTTACCATCAACGTTTGTGTCTTTGACACAGATTTGCCTGAAGCCGGCGAGTTGCCGGACATCAGTGCAGTACTCGTTATCAGCGCATCCGTGCGCAGCGCATTACCAGGTTTTACCAATGTTAAACTGGAACTGCTCTGCTTTATCTCCATCATACTTTTTCAACGGCTGGGCATACGAGAACACCAGCGGACCAAGCGGCGACATCCACTGCAGTGCGATACCGCTGGAAACACGGATATTGGCGGGATCGCTGTAGTCAGGAATCCCGGCTGTACGCGTATCCGTGGTGTTTTCCCAGTTGGTATCCCACACGGTGCCGCTGTCGATAAACACCGACGTGCGCACTGAGTTAGCGTATTTCTCACTCAGGAAAGGTGTCGGCGTGATCAGCTCAAGGCTGGCAACTGCCATGGCGTTACCGCCCACCGCATCATTTGAGTCACACAGTCGGTTACTGCCTGAACAGGTTGATGAACCATCGTTGAAATAAGCCGCTTTCGGACCAATGTTGTTGGACCGGAAGCCACGCACGGTGCTTGAACCACCAGCATAGAAGTTCTCATAGAACGGCATCTCTTTGCCGCTCAGTCCATCGCCGTAACCCACACGTCCGCGTCCCAGCATTACCCAGGTTTTATCCTGATTAAGCGGTACGTACTGTTGCGTATCCAGCGTCACTTTATAGAAGCTGTTATCCGAGCCCGGAATGGTGACTTTACCGTTTAGGTTGGTACGGTTGCCCTGCGTTGGGAAGAATCCGCGGTCCAGGTTGTTGTACGTCCAACCGTAGTTGAAGGTGAAATCATCAGCCGCATAATCGCCATCTTTGGTTTCTGCCTGATGCTCGCCAACCGAGTCCAGATAACGCCACATCGCAACCTGCGGCTGCATGTTGGAAAGGTCGTTATGCACATAGCCGAGGCCGACGCGCAGGGTATTATTTTCGTTAACCGGGAAGCCTAACGTGCCGTCCACACCGTAACTTTTATTGGTGTAGTCAGAAAGATCTGCATCGTCTGCTTTAAAGTCGTTATAGAACACACGACCGCCGAGGCTAACGCCATCAACCGTAAAGTAAGGATCGGTTAATGAGAATTCAGCGTAGGTTTGGTAGTCGTTTTTGGTACCGCTGATACCCACCGTGTTACCGGTGCCCAGCCAGTTATCCTGGGTTACGCCAACCTGGAAGCTGACGCCGCTTTCGGTGCCGTAGCCTACGCCAAAGTTAAAGGTGCCCGTGTTACGCTCCTTCACTTTGTAGACCACATCAACCTGATCCGGCGAACCCGGTACGCGCTGCGTATCGGTATCTACCGTTTCAAAATAGCCGGTACGGTTCAAACGCTCTTTGCCCTGCTCAACCAGGTCGCTGCCTAACCAGGCACCTTCCATCTGACGCATTTCGCGGCGCAGCACGGAATCTTTCGAGGTGTCATTGCCCTCAAAACGCACCTTACGCACGTAATAACGGTTGCCCGCATCTACGCTGATACGCAATTTAACCGTTTTGCCAGCGTCATCAATATCAGGCTGGGTAACCACACGCGGATAGGCGTAACCGTAACGACCCAACAGTTTCTTGATGTCGTCTTCCATGCGGGTAACTTTCGCACCGTTATAGAGTTCACCTGGCTCGACCTTGGTCAACTGCTCGATCTCAGCTGAGTGACCGGCCATGCTGCCGTTAACCACTACACCAGAAAGCTTGTACTGATCGCCTTCGTGAATGTTGATGGTGACATATATGCCTTTTTTATCCGGCGTCAGGCTGACCTGAGTCGAATCGATGTTAAAGCGGGCGTAACCGCGATCAAGATAGAAACTGCGCAGGGTTTCAAGGTCTCCCGCCAGCTTTTGCTTCTGATACTTGCGATCGCCGACCAGGTTCCACCACGGCACTTCATCACGCAGCTGGAAACGGGAGATCAGCTCATCAGAGCTAAAAGCTTTATTACCGACCACGTTAATCTGCTGAATCTTAGCTGAGACACCTTCGGTGAAGACCAGCTTGAGATCCACGCGGTTACGCGGCAGTGGTGTTACCACGGCTTTCACGCTGGCGGTGTATTTACCTACGCTGTAGTAGAAGTCTTCGAGCCCTTTTTCAATTGAGGAGATCGTGGTGCGATCCAGCGCTTCGCCTACGCGCACGCCTGAGGCTTCAAGGTTCTGCTTCAGCTGATCGTCTTTAACCGCTTTGTTACCGGAAAAAGTGATGCTGGCAATGGTTGGACGTTCCTTAACCTGCACGATAAGCGTATTGCCATCGCGCAAAGCCTGAACGTTTTCGAAGTTTCCAGTGGCAAACAGAGAACGAATGGTATTACTGATATCCTCATCGGATACCGTATCTCCAACACGAACCGGCATGCTCAGCAGAGCCGCCCCGACGGCGACCCGCTGCAGCCCTTCGAAATGAATGTCCTTCACTACGAACCCGTCTGCACCGTATACGGTGGCGCTGCTAAACAGCAGCGACGCTATGAGCAACTTTTTCATCGCCATCGTTGTTATGCGTTCTTCCTAACCTATCTCAAGCCTGATTGCATTCCGGCATCACAGACGAGAGAAATCATTGAAAAGTGCAAGCCCCATTAACATCACCAGCAAAACTGAGCCAATGCGATAACTGAAGTCCTGAACTCGCTCAGACACCGGTCCACCTTTGATCTTTTCGATCGCCAGGAAAAGCAGATGCCCACCATCTAATACCGGTAACGGGAAAAGGTTGATAATGCCAAGGTTGACGCTAATCAACGCGAGGAACATCAGATAATAAATAATCCCGTATTCTGCTGACATTCCTGCACCCTGAGCAATAGAAATCGGCCCACTCAGGTTGTTCAGCTTAACCTCACCGGTTATCAGTTTGCCCAGCATGCCCACGGTTAACTTCATCAACTGCCAGGTTTTTACTCCAGCCTCGCCGATAGCGGTTAACGGACCATACTGGCGTACCGTTTTGTATTCGTCTGCCAGCGGCTGAACCTGTGGGATAACCCCAACGTAGCCTTCCGCCTGATTACCTTTTTTTGGCTCTGGAGTCAGCGAAACGGTTTTGATTGCACCCTGACGCTCAACTTCCACTACCACCGTTCTACCGGGATTATCGCGTACGGTTGCGGCAAAATTCTGCCAACGCTCGATTTGCCGACCATCGACTTTAACGATCCTGTCGCCTGCTTGCAAACCGGCATCGCTGGCGGGTGAACCCGCCTGCACTTCCGCTAATACTGTCTTTATTTCCGGCCCGTGCGGGTAAATGCCCAACGACACCACGGGATCTTGCTTGTCCGGCTCAAACTGCCAGTGGCTTAAGTCAAGACGTTTCTCAACCACTCGATCGGAACCAAACGGCGCAAGGCCAAAGGTGGTTTCACTGTCGCCAATTTTACCGACCAGCGCCATGCGCACTGCATCCCAATCAGGCGTTTCGATACCGTCTACCGTCTTAAGTTCCATTCCTGGCGAAATTTGCGCTGCTGCAGCGACGGAGTCCGGCACAATTTCACCGGTGACCGGCTTAACGCCCGGCACGCCGTGCATGAAAACCAGCCAGTAAGCAAAGACGGCAAAAATAAAGTTAGCGATGGGACCGGCGGCAATAATGGCTGCACGTTGAGCAACCGTTTTATTGTTGAAGGCCTGATGACGCAGCTCGGGTGGCACGCTCTCAACGCGTTCATCAAGCATTTTGACGTAGCCGCCGAGTGGAATGAGTGCGACAACGTATTCTGTGCCCTGCTTGTCGCGGCGTCGCCATAACGCTTTGCCGAAACCAACGGAAAAGCGTTCAACCTTGACGCCACAACGTCTGGCCACCCAAAAGTGGCCAAACTCGTGCACAGTAATCAATATTCCCAGCGCGATGATAAATGCGGCCAGGCTCCAGAGAATGCTTAACATAGTTCAGACATCCTCACAGCGTGCCAAACACCAACAGCAGCAGGCAGGCAAACACCGGCACGGCAGCAGTCAGGCTGTCAATTCGATCCAAAATTCCACCGTGTCCCGGAATCCAGTGACCGCTATCCTTGATGCCTGCTTCACGCTTGAACATACTTTCGGTCAGATCGCCCAGCACCGAGGCCAGCGCGGCAACAATTGAGCACGCCAACAGTGCGCTGACGGTAATGTTCAACGGTGCCAGCAGGCCAAACAGGCCAGCGATGATAGCCGATGTCAGCAGGCCGCCAAAAAAGCCTTCCCAGGTTTTGCCCGGTGAAACTTTAGGTGCCAGTTTGTGCTTGCCGAACAAGCGCCCAAACATGTAAGCCCCCGAATCAGCGCCCCACACCAGCAACAGCACGTAGAGCAGCCACCATGCGCCAGCAAAGCTATCGGTTTCGTAATGATATTGCCGTAACGCCACCATACCCCAGAAAAAAGGTACGATGGTGAGTACGCCAAAAATCACGCGCGCAGGCCGGGAATCGCGCCAGAATTTTGCAGAAACAGGATAGGAGAGGACCAACAGCAGTGCGCCACACCACCAGGCGAGCGCAGCCCACAGAGAACCGGCAATTTGTGGCAGATGAACGGAATGTTGGTAGGCTGGCAGGCTGAACATCATCAGCACCAGCAGCAAACCGCAAAGCAACGCCATCCAGATGCGCTGCGAGGCAGAAGCGAAACCTGCAAACTGACCCCATTCCCAGGCGGCCAACATACAAATTGCCAACGTCGTCATCGCAAAGCCAACCGGTGGTAGCCAAAACAGCGCGGCGATCACCAGTGGAATCAGGATAAATGCAGTGAGAAGACGAGACTTCAGCAAAAGTTACCCCCAGGGCGCTCAGGCGCCGCCAGGTGCTGCGCCGCCAAAACGGCGCTCCCGGAGAGAGAAAGCATTCATTGCACCTTCAAAAACTTGTTCATCAAAATCAGGCCAAAGAACATCAGTAAAATAGAATTCTGCATAGGCAATCTGCCATAGCAGGAAGTTACTGATTCGATGTTCTCCCCCGGTCCTTATTACCAAATCCACGGGTGTCAAATCGTGAAGCGCCAGGCGGCTACTGAGACTTTCCTCAGTGATCTGATCGGGACGAAGTAGTCCTTCCTGAACCTGCGCTGCCAGTTGTTGCACTCCATGGATAATATCCCAACGTCCGCCATAATTCGCGGCAATGTTGAGCGTGAGTCCATTATTTTGTTGAGTAAGTTCCTCAGAGCGACGGATGCGCTCCTGAATACGCGCATTAAAACGGCTGGTGTCGCCAATCACGCGCAGACGAACATTGTGCTTGTGCAGGCTTTTCACTTCACTATCCAGTGCCCAGACAAACAGTTCCATTAGCGCAGTGACTTCCGCCGTTGGGCGGTTCCAGTTTTCACTACTGAAGGCATAAAGCGTGAGCGCTTCCAGCTTGTTACTGACCGCGAAGCTTACGGCACGACGCACCGATTTCACTCCCGCTTTATGACCAGAAATGCGTAACTTGCCCTGATTTTTAGCCCAACGACCGTTGCCATCCATGATTATGGCCACATGACGTGGGCCAGACTCGTGCAGGTCATCAGTTATTATTTGATTTTCGGACGACATAACGCGTAGTAATTCCTTTGTTCAGAAAGAGTGCCGTTTCTGAATACATTGTACGAGCGGCTTCAGCGTTGCATTTGTGCAACCGTTCTGACGCCCAAAGCCGTCAAACGCAAGCTGGCGACTATACCATTTTCGCTACAGGCGAACAAATGGCGCCAGCGCAAATCTCGCGTTGTGACTAACGGGCGAAACGGGGCAGTAACTCGCGCGCGGTCAGGCGAGCCTGATGATCGATAGCGACCACAGCCTCGATGCTGTCTGGCTCACTTACCGCCAGCGAAGCAAGCACTGACTGGTTTAGCGCAGCAATATCGACAAAGCGAATCTGCTGCTCCAGGAAGGCCGCGACGGCCACTTCGTTCGCTGCGTTCAGCGTCGTGGTGGCCGCCTGCCCTTGCTTACACGCATCGATTGCCAGTTTCAGGCAGGGATAACGTGCAAAATCGGGCTCAGCAAAGCTCAAGTCGCGCATGCGGGTAAAATCCAGCGGCGTCACGCCCGAAGCGATACGCTGCGGCCAAGCCATCACATGCGCAATCGGCGTGCGCATGTCAGGCGAACCCAGCTGCGCCAGCACGCTGCCATCACAGTAGCGCACCATGGAGTGAATCACTGATTGCGGGTGCAAAATCACTTCCATCTGCGCGTCAGTGGCGTTGAACAGCCATCGCGCTTCAATGTATTCCAAACCTTTATTCATCATGGTGGCCGAATCAACGGAGATTTTTCGCCCCATTGACCAGTTCGGATGAGCACAAGCCTGATCGGGCGTAACGTCACGCAGATCGTTTAGCGGTGTGTTTCTGAATGGGCCACCAGATCCAGTCAGAATAATAGAATCAATGCCATTATTCTCCAGGTCAGCGTAACCTAACTGGTGCTGGATGGTAGCGGGCAAACTCTGAAAAATGGCGTTATGCTCGCTATCGACCGGCAATAACTGCGCACCATGCTGCTTCACAGACTCCATAAATAAACGGCCGCAGGTCACCAGCGACTCTTTATTTGCCAGCAACACCGTTTTACCGGCGCGAATAGCAGCCAGCGTCGGCATCAGACCTGATGCGCCGACGATAGCGGCCATCACCTGATCGACCTCATCCAGCGCCGCCAGTTCGCAGGCAGCCTGAACGCCGGAGAGCACTTCGACCTGCAAGTTTAATGCTCTCAGTCGTTCACGCAACGCAGTGGCCGCGCTTTCGTCAGCCATCGCGACGTACCGGGGGCGAAACTGCTGACATTGTTCCGTCATAACAGCGACGTTTTTACCCGCTACTAAAGCGGTCACTTGATAAAGTTCAGGATTAGCGGCGACTACCGCCAGCGTACTGGTGCCAATTGAGCCAGTGGAGCCAAGGATGGTTAAATGCTTCATAGAGTGCCCGGTGTGCGTCGTTAAGTCAGGCGCGGCGCTGAGAAAGGCCGCGCAAAATAGGCAGAATGCAAAACGCCGCCAGATAACGCATTCCCGAAGGAAACCTCTCTGTACGGCGTTTTAATCGCGAAATGATGGAATCAGAACTCCATCAGCTCCGTTTCTTTATCAGCCAGAGCCGCGTCGACTTTTTTAATGCTGGCGTCGGTCATTTTCTGAACCTCTTCCTGCGCGCGGCGCTCTTCGTCTTCGCTGACTTCTTTATCTTTCAGCAGAGCTTTGAGTTTTTCATTGGCATCACGACGAACGTTGCGCACGGATACACGACCCTGCTCAGCTTCGCCACGAACAATTTTGATCAAATCTTTACGGCGCTCTTCCGTCAGCGCAGGCAGCGGCACACGAATATCGGTACCGGCTGAGCTTGGATTCAGGCCAAGATCGGAGGTCATGATCGCCTTCTCAACCGCCTGGCTGAGTGAACGATCGAATACGTTGATTTTCAGCGTGCGGGAGTCTTCTACGGTGACGTTAGCCAGCTGACGCAGCGGGGTTGGCGTACCATAGTATTCCACCACAATACCATCAAGAATGGCAGGTGAAGCGCGGCCAGTGCGCACTTTGCTGATATTGTTTTTGAACGCATCAACGCATTTTTCCATGCGTGTTTCAGCGTCTTTTTTGATGTCATTAATCACGATAAAACCTTTGGATTCTGTTTGACCAGCCAATCCTGCCTGACGCAGGATTGGGTCGAAAATCGGTGCTGCATCCTGAATATTGCGCGCACTGTTTTGCGGCGCGCTGACAGAATATACTCTATTTTATGCGCTGACGCGTATTAATGCGTAATCAGCGTGCCCTCTTTTTCACCCATAACGACACGACGCAGTGCGCCAGGTTTGTTCATGTTGAAGACGCGAATCGGCAAAGAATGGTCGCGCGCCAGGGTAAAGGCGGCCAAATCCATCACTTTTAATTCACGTTCCAGCACATCCTGGTAGCTCAACTGATCATGCAAAGTCGCGGTCGGATCGCTAACCGGATCGGCAGAATAAACGCCATCAACCTTAGTCGCTTTCAGCACCACGTCGGCTTCAATTTCGATACCGCGCAGGCAGGCAGCAGAATCGGTGGTAAAGAATGGGTTACCGGTACCGGCGGAGAAAATCACCACACGGTCATTACGCAGCAGGCTAATCGCCTCTGCCCAGCTGTAGTTGTCGCATACGCCATTCAGTGGAATTGCTGACATCAGACGCGCATTCACATAGGCACGATGCAACGCATCACGCATAGCCAGGCCGTTCATAACCGTTGCCAGCATGCCCATATGGTCGCCGACCACACGGTTCATGCCCGCTTTTGCCAGGCCGGCGCCGCGGAACAGGTTTCCGCCACCAATGACTACACCCACCTGAATGCCCAGCTCGACCAGCTCTTTAATTTCCTGGGCCATACGGTCCAGTACGCTGGCATCGATACCGAAGCCTTCGGCACCTTGCAGAGCTTCGCCGCTCAATTTTAGCAGGATGCGTTGATAAACAGGTTTTGCATTGGTCGCCATGATCATTTTCCTGGAAGATAACGTGAGATTGGAAGAGTTAAATCTGATCTATCATCCGCTTAGTGGGCGTGGATTACTATTGGGATGAAACTGAAAAAGGTCTGCCTGACGCAGATAAAAAAGAACCGCCAGGAGGCGGTTCTTGTCGTGCAATTACTGCTTGGACATCGCCGCAACTTCTGCTGCGAAGTCGGTTTCGACTTTCTCGATGCCTTCGCCCACTTCAAAGCGGATGAAGTTGATGACGTCAGCGCCCTGCTCTTTCAGCGCCTGGCCAACGGTTTTGCTCGGATCGATCACGAATGCCTGACCGGTCAGAGAAACTTCGCCGGTGAATTTCTTCATGCGGCCTTCAACCATCTTCTCAGCGATCTCTTTTGGCTTGCCAGACTGCATCGCGATGTCCAGCTGAACCTGGTATTCTTTATCAACCACTTCAGCAGACACATCTTCAGGCTTAACAAACTCAGGCTTGCTGGCGGCAACGTGCATAGCGATCTGCTTGATCAGCTCTTCGTTAGCGCCTTTCGCCGACACCAGCACACCGATACGTGCGCCGTGCAGGTAGCTGCCCAGTTCCTGACCTTCCAGGATAGCCACGCGACGGATGTTGATGTTCTCACCGATTTTAGCAACCAGCGCCACGCGCTCTTCTTCGAATTGCGCTTTCAGCACTTCAACATCGCTCACGCGATCGGCCGCCGCAGCGTCCAGAACTTTGTCAGCAAACGCCTGGAAACCACCATCTTTTGCTACGAAGTCGGTCTGGCAGTTTACTTCCAGAATCACCGCGTAATCGCCAGCGATTTTGGTTTTGATCACGCCGTCAGCCGCAACGTTGCCAGCTTTTTTGGCCGCTTTGATTGCGCCAGACTTACGCATGTTTTCGATAGCGAGCTCAATGTCGCCGTTTGCTTCAGTCAGCGCTTTTTTGCAGTCCATCATGCCAGCGCCAGTACGCTCGCGCAGTTCTTTTACCAGAGCAGCAGTAATATCAGCCATTCTCTATTCCTCGGTTAGCTGTGGCGTGTTTAATCCGGCATAAGCCAGGGTAAACAGCATTCTTCGCAGGAGTTTTCTGCCCCGCCTGACGTGATGTCATGCGCAGCAGCCTTTAAAAATAAAGGGGCCAGCTTCGGCCCCTTACAGAAAAACATCTGATCTTTAAGGGCTCTTATTACAGAGCAAACCTTATTACGCGTTTTCTACAGGCGCGTCTTCAGCTTGTTCAGCCAGATCCTGTGAACGGCCTTCGCGAACGGTAGTCGCTACAGCAGTCAGGTACAGGCTTACAGCACGGATTGCATCGTCGTTACCAGGGATAACGTAATCAACACCGTCTGGATCAGAGTTGGTATCAACGATAGCGAATACCGGGATACCCAGGTTGTTAGCTTCTTTGATAGCAATGTGTTCATGATCGGCATCGATCACAAACAGCGCATCTGGCAGGCCGCCCATGTCTTTGATACCGCCCAGGCTGTTTTCCAGCTTGGCCAGTTCACGGGTACGCATCAGTGCTTCTTTTTTGGTCAGCTTCTCGAAAGTGCCATCCTGAGATTGCCCTTCCAGATCTTTCAGACGCTTGATTGACTGGCGAACGGTTTTCCAGTTAGTCAGCATGCCACCTAACCAGCGGTGGTTTACGAAGAACTGGTCGCAGCTCAGTGCAGATTCTTTGATAGCTTCGCTTGCAGCGCGCTTGGTACCAACGAACAGAATCTTGCCTTTACGGGCAGAGATTTTGTGCAGTTCAGTCAACGCGTCGTTGAACATTGGTACAGTCTGCTCAAGGTTGATGATGTGAACTTTGTTACGCGCACCGAAGATGAATGGCTTCATTTTCGGGTTCCAGTAACGGGTCTGGTGACCAAAGTGAACACCGGCCTTAAGCATATCGCGCATGGAAACAGTTGCCATGATTACCTCTGAATGAATGTTTGGGGTTGAGCCTCCATGTATCCCATGCAACCGACCTCTTTCGAAGCACCCCGGCACATGTGTCGATACATGTGTGTTTTATTACACATAATGAGAGTTATGCGTTTCTCTGCAAGATGCACAAAGAATCGTCGGCGCGCTTTATACCATATTGCGCATCGCGGCGCCAATAAATGTTGCGCGGAGACGTCCGGTTTAATCTGCATTTGGCAGCATCCGGACGGGCTGCTAACATGACGCCACTGACCTTATTATCGCCGATTTTTTCGGCAGCAGCGGACAAAATGAATGGCAATTTCAATTAAGACCCCTGACGAAATCGAAAAAATGCGCGTTGCCGGTCGCCTGGCCGCCGAAGTGCTGGAAATGATTGAGCCCCACGTTAAGCCCGGCATCACCACCGCCGAACTGGATCGCATCTGTAACGACCACATTGTTAACGAGCAGAAAGCCGTATCAGCCAGCCTCGGCTATCATGGTTTTCCTAAATCGGTGTGCATCTCCATTAATGAAGTCGTCTGCCACGGCATTCCCAGCGACGATCGCGTGTTGAAAGATGGCGACATCGTTAACATCGACGTCACTGTGATCAAAGATGAGTATCACGGCGATACCTCGAAGATGTTTATCGCAGGCAAGCCGACCATTCTGGGTGAACGCCTGTGTCGCATTACACAAGAGAGCCTTTATCTGGCGCTTCGTCAGGTTAAGCCAGGCGTGCGTCTGCGCACGCTGGGCCGTGAGATCCAGAAGTTCGTTGAAGCACAAAATTTTTCCGTGGTACGTGAATATTGCGGGCACGGCATCGGCAAAGGGTTCCACGAAGAGCCGCAGGTCCTGCATTATGATGCCGATGACGGCGGCGTGGTGCTGCAGCCGGGCATGACCTTTACCGTTGAACCGATGGTCAACGCCGGTGATTATCGCATTCGCACCATGAAAGATGGTTGGACGGTAAAAACCAAAGATCGCAGCTTGTCGGCACAATATGAGCATACTATTGTGGTCACAGAAAACGGCTGTGAAATTTTAACGCTGCGTAAAGATGAGACTCTCCCTGCCGTTCTGGTTAACGAAGAGTAAAACGCATAGCAAGAAGACAAAGCCGGCGCATGCCGGCTTTTTTATGGCCGCTGAAAAGGGGGACGGATGAGTAACAGCGTAAATGAAAGCGTGCAGGCCGGGCTGAAACAGTCGCCCGGAGAATGGCCGGACGAGGCGTTAACGCGCGAGCAGATTAAGCAGCAGCTCGACATTTTCCAGCAGCATCTGGCCACCGCTTTCGATGGCGGTGTGCCTGTCTCTTCACTGATTGATGCGCGCACGCTCTACGTCGATCGGCTACTGCGCCGCCTGTGGCGTTTCTATGGTTTTGAAGCGCTCAGCGACGTTGCGCTGGTGGCGGTAGGCGGTTACGGACGTGCTGAACTGCATCCGCTGTCCGATATCGACGTGCTGATTCTCAGCCGGCAAACGCTCTCCGAAACAGCGGCGCAGCGCACCAGCGAGCTGCTCACCCTGCTGTGGGATCTTAAACTGGAAGTGGGCCACAGCGTACGCACGCTGGAAGAGTGCCTGCTCGAGGGTTTGTCCGATCTCACCGTCGCCACCAATCTGATCGAATCGCGCATGCTGGCCGGAGACGTCACGCTGTTTCTTGAGCTGCAGCGCAACGTTTTCAGCGATGGCTTCTGGCCATCGGCGCATTTTTTCGCCGCTAAAATCGCTGAGCAAGTCGAGCGCCATAAACGCTATCACGGTACCAGCTACAACCTTGAACCCGACATCAAAAGCAGCCCCGGCGGATTACGCGATATTCATACGCTGCTTTGGGTGGCACGGCGGCATTTTGGCGCCACCTCACTCAGTGAGATGGTTGGCTTTGGTTTTCTCACCGAAGCCGAACGTAACGAGTTGAACGAGTGCCAGACGTTTTTATGGCGCATCCGCTTTGCGTTGCATTTAACGCTAACGCGTTATGACAATCGCCTGCTGTTTGATCGCCAGCTGAACGTTGCTCAGCGCCTGAATTATCAGGGCGAAGGCAACGAGCCGGTTGAACGGATGATGAAGGATTTTTACCGCGTTACGCGCAAAATCGGCGAGCTAAATCAGATGCTGCTGCAGCTGTTTGATGAGGCGATTCTGGCTATCGATACCACTGAAAAGCCGCGCCATATCGACGACTATTTTCAGCTGCGCGGCAACCTCATCGATCTGCGCGACGCCACGCTGTTTGAACAGGAGCCCGCCGCGATCCTGCGCATGTTCTATGTCATGGTGCGCAATCCGCAAATAGAAGGAATTTACTCCACCACGCTGCGCCATCTGCGCTATGCCCGTCGCCATCTCAAGCAGCCGCTGTGTCATATTCCTCAGGCGCGCCAGTTGTTTATGTCCATCCTTCGCCATCCCGGCGCGGTAAGCCGTGCGCTGGTGCCGATGCATCGCCACAGCGTGTTATGGGCCTATATGCCGCAGTGGAGCAACATTGTTGGCCAGATGCAGTTTGACCTGTTTCATGCTTACACCGTTGATGAACACACCATTCGCGTGCTGCAAAAGCTGGAAAGCTTCGCCGATGAAAGCACGCGTTCGCGCCATCCGCTCTGCGTCGAGCTATGGCCGCGTCTACCTCAGCTGGAACTGATGCTGATGGCGGCGCTGTTTCATGACATCGCCAAAGGGCGCGGCGGCGATCACTCGATTCTTGGCGCCCAGGATGCGCTGGAGTTTGCCGAGCTGCACGGCCTTAACTCGCGAGAAACTCAGCTGGTTGCCTGGCTGGTGCGTCATCACCTGCTGATGTCGGTCACCGCCCAGCGGCGTGATATCCAGGATCCCACCGTCATTCAGCAGTTTGCTGAAGTGATGCAGAACGAAAACCGACTGCGTTACCTGGTCTGTCTGACAGTGGCCGATATTTGCGCCACCAACGAAACGCTATGGAACAGCTGGAAGCAAAGCCTGTTGCGCGAACTGTTTTTTGCTACGGAAAAACAGCTGCGGCGCGGCATGGAAAACAGCCCCGATTTGCGGGAGCGCGTGCGCCATCACCGGCTGCAAGCGCTGGCGCTGTTGCGTATGGATAACATCGACGAGCAGCGTCTGCACCAGATCTGGAATCGCTGCCGGGCAGACTATTTCCTGCGGCATACGCCTAATCAGCTCGCCTGGCACGCGCGTCATTTGATGCCGCACGATCTTAGCAAGCCGCTGGTGCTGCTTAGCCCACAGGCGACGCGCGGCGGCACAGAAATCTTTATCTGGAGCCCGGACCGTCCTTATCTCTTCGCCACGGTGGCAGGCGAGCTCGATCGCCGCAATCTCAGCGTCCATGACGCGCAGATTTTTACCAGCCGCGATGGCATGGCGATGGATACCTTTATCGTGCTTGAGCCAGACGGCAGCCCATTGGCACCCGACCGCCACGCCATGATCAGCCACGCGCTTGAGCAGGCGATCACGCAGACAGAGTGGGTGACGCCGCGCACCCGACGACCGTCGCCGCGGTTAAAGCACTTCAGCGTGGATACCGAAGTCAATTTTCTACCGACGCACACCGATCGCCGCACCTACCTTGAACTGATCGCGCTCGATCAGCCCGGCCTGCTGGCACAGGTGGGAGAAGTGTTTGCCGATCTCAACGTCTCACTGCATGGCGCCCGCATCAGCACCATTGGCGAACGCGTTGAAGACCTGTTTATTCTGGCCAACAGCGAAAGGCGCGCCCTTGATGCTGAATTATGCGAACTGTTGCAACAACGGTTGACAGACGCCCTTAATCCAAACGATAAAGTGTGACCTTTATCGGTTTTTATTTTCATTCTCATCGCCCGGGCGCGTTGTCCGGTTAACGCGGTGAACAGACAGAATCAGGAAAGGCATCATGGAACAGTTAAAAAGCGTTATTGAAGCGGCCTTTGAGCGCCGTGCCGACATCACCCCTGCTAACGCCGACGCCGCAACGCGCGACGCCGTCAGCCAGGTGATTGCCCTGCTCGACAGCGGCGCCCTGCGCGTAGCCGAAAAAATTGCGGGTGAGTGGGTGACTCATCAGTGGCTGAAAAAAGCGGTATTGCTCTCTTTTCGCATCAACGACAATCAGGTCATTGATGGCGCAGAAAGCCGTTATTTTGACAAAGTGCCGATGAAGTTTGCTGACTATGATGATGCGCGCTTCAAAAAAGAGGGTTTCCGCGTAGTGCCACCGGCAGCAGTTCGCCAGGGCGCCTATATCGCGCGCAACACCGTGCTGATGCCCTCTTACGTCAACATCGGTGCCTACGTTGATGAAGGCTCTATGGTGGATACCTGGGCAACCGTGGGCTCCTGTGCACAGATCGGTAAGAACGTTCACCTTTCCGGCGGCGTAGGCATCGGCGGCGTACTGGAACCGTTGCAGGCAAACCCGACCATTATCGAAGATAACTGCTTTATTGGCGCGCGCTCTGAGATTGTTGAAGGGGTGATCGTTGAAGAAGGTGCGGTGATTTCCATGGGCGTGTACATCGGCCAGAGCACCAAAATCTATGACCGCGAAACCGGTGAAGTGCATTACGGCCGCGTACCGGCAGGATCGGTGGTGGTATCGGGTAACCTGCCTTCTAAAGATGGCAGCTACAGCCTCTACTGCGCGGTCATCGTGAAGAAAGTTGACGCAAAAACCCGCGGCAAAGTGGGCATCAACGAATTATTACGTACCATCGATTGATCTTCTGCGGGCCACATCGCTGGCCCGTAATCTTTTCTTTACACTTACTGAATGAAAACCTGATTCTCCTCACGAATCAACAGGTGCGTTTACTTTTCAATCAGTTCATAATCCGCGCCAGATAACGCGCCAGATGCTCATCCGCCCTTTCCGACTGTTTTATTTATACTCCTGAGAGCGGGACGAGCATGCAGCATGGCAGCACTCCTGCCATTCCCGCAGCGTAGCCGAACCGACATTGATATGACATCCTCGAAGGAATTAACCACTATGTACGACAATTTGAAAGGTCTTGGCATTAGCAAACCTGATGATATTGATCGCTATAGCCTGCGTCAGGAAGCGAACAACGACATTCTGAAGATCTACTTCCGCAAAGATAAAGGCGAATTTTTTGCCAAGAGCGTGAAGTTCAAATATCCACGCCAGCGTAAAACCGTGGTCGCGGATAACATCGGCCAGGGCTACAAAGAAGTGCAGGAAATCAGCCCTAACCTTCGCTACGTGATTGATGAACTTGATCAAATCTGCCAGCGTGATCAGGTTGAAGTCGATCTGAAACGTAAAATCCTTGATGACCTGCATCATCTGGAAAGCGTCGTAGCGCATAAAATTGCGGAAATCGAATCGGATCTGGAGAAGTTAACGCGCAACGGCCGTTAATTTGCTTTATACCGTTTCACAGGGCCAGCGAAAGCTGGCCTTTTCTTTTTCAGGCGGCCTTACGCCTGCTCATCCAGCTGCAGCGCTACATACAGCAGCAGACGATCGTCAAAGCTGCTCAGATCGAGTCCGGTCAGTTCAGAAATACGGTTAAGCCGATATTCCAGCGTATTGCGATGAATAAACAGCGCCTTGGCGGTCAGCGACGGCTGCACATTGTGGCTAAACCAGGCCACCAGCGTGCGTCGCAATAAGCCATTGCTGTCCATGCTTTTGAGCCTGGCCAGCGGCCGTGAAAGCTCGTTGGCCTGCCAGCCGCCGCGCAGGCTGTCGAGCAACACTGGCAGCACCAGATCCTGATAAAAATAGCTGCGGCTGTCAGGCATACGCTGTTTACCCACCATTAGCGTGGTACGTGCGGTGCGATAAGAACGCGCAATGCTGCCCGGTCCGGTGAAATAGTTCCCCAGCGCAATACGCATGCGCAGATGCCCACTCTCCTTCATACGCAACAGCAGCTGATCCACCCGCCGTCGATGTTCATCCTGATCGTAACGGCCATGCGCATTCAACGCAGGCTTCAGCACCACCATTTCAGTCAGGGAAACGATGGCGATCAGGTTGTCACGCTCCGGCGTGGTCAGCAGCGTTTGCAGTTGCTGCAATTCGGACATCGCGCTGTCAACGCCCAACTGGCCGCTGTCCACTTCCACCACCGCCACCACGCGCGGCTGGTTGAGATCGATACCCAGGCGCTGTGCCCATTCAATCAGCGCGGGCGACAGCGTATCGCTGCGGATTAGATTCAGCACCAGCTCTTCGCGCAGCCGACTGTCCTGCGCCAGCATATGCAGCAGCCGCGCCTGTTCCAGCATCATCTCGGCGGTCATGCAGACCAGTTCACCATAATGACGCAGCGTTGCCGGATCGCCAGTTAATCCAATCACGCCAACGATATCGCCATCAATGCGTAACGGCAGGTTGATGCCGGGCCGCACGCCGTGAAGGTGTTTAGCCACGGCATCATCGATATCCACGACCCGCGCCTGCGACAGCGCCAGCAGCGCACCTTCGTGCAATTCACCAATGCGCTCCCGATCGCCGCTGCCGATAATCCGGCCACGCGCGTCCATGACGTTGACATTGCTGTCAATAATCTTCATGGTGCGGGCGACAATTTCCTGGGCAAGCCGGGCATCGAGATGGTAAGTGGCCATCAATTACTCCTGTAGCGCATGGGGTTAGTTAGCATACGCGTGCCAGGTCCGGGCGACATTGTGCATTTGCACAGAGCCACAAGCGGGCTGAAAGATTTGCGGGGATTATCACATTCTGCGGAGCAAAAAAAACCGGAGCCTGCGCTCCGGTTGCGGGATGTAACGATTACTGCATCAGCAAATAGAGTCGGGTATTGCCGCGCTGAATGTTCAGTGCCAGCACCGACGGTTTACCGTCGAGGATTTTGCGCAGCTCGCCAAGATTGGTAACCGGCTGCTGATTAACGCCCAGAATGACGTCATCTTTTTTCAGGCCGATGCGCGCGGCCGCTGAGCCAGGTTTCACCGCATCGACACGCACGCCTTTCTGGCCGTTAGCCTCGATATTACTCAGGTCGGCGCCTTCGATGCCAGTGTAAATGGTGGCTGAGGCCACCTTGTCCTGCGTGCTTTGCTGCAGCTCAATGTTAACCGTGACCGGTTTGCCATCGCGCAATAGGCCCAGCTCCATTTTGGTCCCTACCGGCAGTGAACCTACTTCCGCCCGCAGCGCTGCGAAGCTGGAGATCGGCTTCTTGTTCAGTGACACGATCACATCGCCCGCTTTTACGCCCGCCTTCGCCGCGGAGGATTGCGGCAGCACCTGGCTGACAAAGGCGCCGCGCTGCGCATCCACTTTCATCGCTTTCGCCAGCTCAGAATTGAGTTCGGTGCCCAGAATGCCCAGTTCACCACGCTTCACCTGACCAAATTCCACCATCTGCGCGGTGAGGTTTTTCACCATATTGGCTGGAATAGCAAAGCCGATACCGATATTGCCGCCGTCTGGCGCCAGAATCGCGGTATTAATGCCGATCAGTTCGCCGTTGAGATTGACCAGCGCGCCGCCCGAGTTACCGCGGTTAATGGCGGCATCGGTCTGAATAAAGTTTTCATAGTTCTCGACGTTAAGGCCGCTGCGGCCCAACGCAGAGACGATGCCCGAAGTCACCGTTTCACCCAGGCCGTAAGGGTTACCAATCGCAACGGTGTAATCGCCCACGCGCAGCGCGTCGGAATCGGCCAGCTTGATCGCGGTGAGGTTTTTAGCCTCCTTTAGCTGAATCAGGGCGATATCGGAGCGCGGATCTTTGCCAATGACCTTGGCATCATATTTCCGGCCATCGCTGAGCTGAACTTTGATTGAGGTCGCGTTATCCACCACGTGATTGTTGGTTACCACATAGCCTTTTTCGGCGTTGATCACCACGCCCGAGCCCAGCGCACGGAATTTCTCCTGCTGCGCTTCACCACCGCCGCCCGGCGCGCCGTTACCCTGACAAACCGGCGACTGCTGGAAAGGCGAGCCATCCTGGCAGAAAGGAGAATTATCGCCAAAGAACTGCTGGAACTGCTGCGGCAAGCGCGGCGTTTTTACCGTGGTACTGCCTTCCACATTGATGCTGACCACCGACGGCATCACTTTCTCCAGCATCGGTGCCAGACTTGGCAGCTGCTGGCTGGAAGAGGATGCGGTTTCAGCCGCCATCACGCCGATCGGACTCAGTGCCAGCCCCATACTGAGGGCCAGCGCGCTTAATGTTAAGGTGCGTTTTTTCATTGGTTTTTTCTCGTATTTGAACTTAAGCCCAGACCATTGCTGTGGTCGCGAAATGAGATATATTTTTTACCGCGAAGTTCATGAGGAAGTGTTGAGTAAAGGTAAAATTTTATGCGCCGTCTTTACAAATGACTGGATCGGCGCGCTTTACTCTACCGCCATTAAACGACGATATTCATCCCAGGCATAGAGATCGGTCATGCCGCTGATGTAATCCTGTAATAAACGCGAGCGATAATAGCGCTCCCACAATAACCGCTGGTATTTGTGCTCAATCTGCAAGCTGCGCATTTTATATTGATAAGCACGCCGCTGTTTGCCTGACAGTTTATGAAACAGCCGTGTTTCAATTGGATGTTTGGCCAGATAATCATCCTTCATTAGTGTAGTGAAATCTTCATAACTCAGCGCCATCAGCGGTTGATAGATATCCAGCAGGCCTTTGATCACCCGGTATCCCTGCAATTCCAGCTGTTCTACTTCAGAATGGTTAAATACGTGACGGCGGGCCACGGTTTTAAACATCGCCAGTAACCGGCCCTCTTCGCCTTCATCCTCCAGCAGCGCATGATTGAAATTACCGGCGTAAATCGCCTCGATATTTTCAATAAAGCGTTTCACCGCATAGGCCACCAGCACGTTCTGCACGTTAACGCGCAACGACATAAAGAACTGATCGCTTTTGCTGCGCATTTTTTTCGTTGCCGCGTCTTTCCACGCATAACCCACAGTGCGGCTGAAAGCATCGCCGGGTTTTACCGTACCCCAGGTCTGTTCCAGATATTCATAGAGTCGATCGACATTGAATATCGCCTTTTCCACCGCATCATCAAGATCGGCAATACAGTATGAGATATCGTCTGCCGCTTCCATGATATAGGTCAGCGGATAGCGATGATGCTCCTCCAGTCCGGTCGCAGCACGCAAATCGGCAATGAATTCGCGCTCCGAAAGATAAAACCCCGGCTTCTTCATCAGCGTGGTAAAGGCCGCAGGCTTTTCACCCTGCCACCACGCGGGCGCCGTATATTTCAGGATACAGGCGACCTGCGCATAGGTGAGATTAAGCTGCAGCAAGGTGTGCACGATACGAATGGCCTGCGCATTGCCCTCAAAATGGCAAAGATCCTGACGAATCTCTGCATTGAGCTGGCTAAAATCAGCCTGTTGCGCGTCAGTTGACACGCCCGCCACCAACGGATCCACCAGCTCCATCGGCAGATGCTCTTCAAACCAGTCGCCAATAGCGGCTTCGCCAAAATGCCCAAATGGCGGATTGCCCACGTCATGCAGCAGACACGCCATCTCAATCAGGCTTTCAAAGGCGCCGGAAAGTTCTTCCAGGCCGTACCACGCCAGGCCGCGCTGATGGCGCAACGTTTGCAAAATCTCTTTGGCGATATAGCGCCCGGTTTGCTGGACTTCAAGCGAGTGGGTCAGTCGGGAACGGACGGCGGCATTGCGCTCCAGCGGAAAAACCTGGGTTTTTTGTTGCAGGCGTCGAATAGCAGCGGAATTGATGATGCGTCCGCGATCGCTTTCGAAATGACGGCTGATAGCATATTCGCCCTGCGGCTCTTCCCGCGTGTTATAAGGCCGTTTGAGGCTAATTTTCGTCCTGAAATCAAGCTGCGCCATACCGTCCCCTTGCTGTTCCTGAAATAATCATCCATCGGCCATGATAAACTATGCCCTGGTTTTAAGGGCTTACACCAGCTCGTAACGCGTGATTGGCGCAAAACCGTCGCGGTGGCAATCGCCCACTGCGGATGCGTACAATGACGCCACTGACTCTATAACATTAGCGGGTATCACTATGAAAGCAGGCATTATTGGGGCAATGGAGCAGGAAGTAACGCTGCTGCGCGATAAAATTGAAAATCGGGAAACGCTGTCGCTGGGCGGCTGTGAAATTTACACCGGCACGCTGAACGGCGTTGAAGTGGCGCTGCTGAAATCGGGCATTGGTAAAACCGCCGCGGCGCTGGGCACCACGTTGCTGCTGCAGCTCTGCAAGCCAGATGTGATCATCAACACCGGTTCTGCCGGCGGCCTGGCGCCAACGCTGGAAGTGGGCGATATCGTGGTCTCTGAAGAAGTGCGCTACCACGATGTCGATGTGACGGCATTCGGCTATCAGCCAGGCCAGATGGCCGGTTGCCCGGCCGCCTTTGTCGCCGATGCCGATCTGGTGACCGCCGCTGAAGCCTGTATTGGCCAGCTCAAGCTGAATGCGGTGCGCGGTTTAGTGGTCAGCGGCGATGCTTTTATCAACGGCGCTGAGCCGCTGGCACGCATTCGTACCACCTTTCCGCAGGCGATTGCCGTCGAGATGGAAGCCACCGCCATTGCGCACGTCTGTCATCAGTTTGGCGTGCCGTTCGTGGTGGTGCGTGCTATCTCTGACGTCGCGGATCGGGAATCACACCTCAGCTTTGATGAGTTCCTTGTGGTCGCGGCACAGCAATCATCGTTGATGGTGGAAACGCTGCTCGGCAACCTTGCCCATGGCTAAACGCCTGCGCTGGCTCTGGCTGGCGCTGCTACTGGCCAGCACGTCACTGCTGGCCGCTCCGCGTGTAATCACGCTTTCCCCCCATCTGACTGAACTCGCGTTCGCCGCTGGCATTACGCCGGTAGCGGTTAGCGCGTGGTCAGATTACCCGCCTGCCGCCCGCGACATTGAACAGGTCGCCAACTGGCAAGGCATTAACGTTGAGCGCATCCTGCTCATCAAGCCGGACGTGGTACTGGCGTGGCGCAATGGCAATCCGCAGCGCCAGGTTGATCAGCTGACGCGCTTTGGCATTAAAGTGCAGTGGCTGGATACCGACTCGATCGAGGACATTGTCTCGTCGCTGGACGCGTTGCAGGCATGGAGTCCGCAGCCTGCGCTGGCGCAGCAACATGCGCGTGAACTGGCCGCGGGCTTTGCTGCGCTGCGACAACGTTACGCCACCCGCACGCCAAAACCGGTATTCCTGCAGTTTGGGCAGCAACCGCTGTTTACCGCCTCGGCGAATACGCTACAAAATGCCGTACTGCGGTTATGCGGCGGCAATAATATTTTCGCTGATAGCCCGGTCGCCTGGCCACAGGTCAGCCGTGAGCAGGTTTTACTGCGCCAGCCTGTGGCCATCGTCGTTGGCGGTGATAACGCCCGCGCTGCGACGGTTAAAGCATTCTGGTATCCGCAGTTAACCGTACCGGTTATCGCCATCAATGATGACTGGCTCAGCCGTCCGGGCCCACGTATTTTGCTGGCGGCGCAGCAGCTGTGTGCGGCGCTACAGCCGCAGCGTTAGGTCATTCGCATCGCGCGCTTAAAGATTGTGCAAATTATGCCGTTATAGATAGGGAGGCACGTTAAGCCTGACCAGGTTTAACGCTTCTTATTTGCGCATTCTGCGCTTTGCACCGGGACCTAAAAATGAAAGCCATTCTACTGGCCACAGGCTTGTTGATGGCGGGACAACTCTATGCGGCCAGCACCACCGGCACCATTGGGGTAAAACTGACAATTATTTCACAGTGTCAGATCGACGGCCGTAGCGGACAACGCACGCCACAGATCGCATGTGGTATGCAACCTTCCGCTCAGCCGCGCGTGATACAGAGCAGTTTGCCCGTCGACGCACAGCGAAAAACAGCAGGAAAACTCATTACTATTGAGTGGTAATAACAGGCCGCACAGGACGTGCAGCCTGACTTCAGTCAGATACTGAAGGAGGAACCGCAACCGCAGGTAGTTTTGGCATTCGGGTTGGTCACGATAAAACGCGACCCTTCCAGGCCTTCGGTGTAATCCACCGAGCCGCCCACCAGATATTGCAGGCTCATCGGATCCACAACCAGCGACACGCCCGATTTTTCAATCATCATATCGCCATCGTTAACTTTATCATCGAAGGTAAAGCCATACTGGAATCCGCTACAGCCGCCGCCAGTGATATAAACCCGCAGTTTCAGATCCGGGTTCTCTTCGTCAGAGATCAGATTTTTTACCTTGCTGGCTGCCGCATCGGTAAACTGCAGGGGCAATGCTGCTACTTCGTCGCTCATTTTACACTCCGAAAACGTCCAGGTCAGAAAATGACCTCAATGTTTCTATTATCTTACAGGCCGATGTGGCAATCAAGGGGGGCGCTTGACACTCTGTGCCGCCTGCCCTGCCTCTGAAGTATAGCGTTTCCGCCTCAGGTAACCCGCATGATACGTCACTCTGCGCCAATCGCCTGGGGAAATATGTCACCATTAGTGCCAAATCCACGTCGCGCCTTTCATCCTCGCGCCCTGTTCCCTAGAATATGCGCATTAATCCCTGACTGGAGTCACGCCATGAGTAAGTCTGAAACCCTGTTCGCCGATGCACAGCGATTAATTCCGGGCGGTGTCAACTCGCCGGTGCGTGCGTTTACTGGCGTTGGCGGCGTGCCGCTGTTTATTGAACGCGCTAACGGCGCATATTTGTATGATGCCGATGGCAAAGCCTACATCGATTATGTTGGCTCATGGGGACCGATGGTGCTGGGCCACAATCATCCCGCCATCCGTAACGCGGTGATCGATGCCGCCGAACGCGGCCTGAGCTTTGGCGCACCCACCGAGATGGAAGTGAAAATGGCGCAGCTGGTGTGCGAACTGGTGCCGAGCATGGACATGGTGCGCATGGTTAACTCCGGCACCGAAGCGACCATGAGCGCGATTCGTCTGGCGCGCGGCTTCACCCATCGCGATAAAATCATCAAGTTTGAAGGGTGCTATCACGGTCATGCCGATCATCTGCTGGTGAAAGCCGGTTCCGGTGCGCTGACGCTGGGTCAGCCGAACTCGCCGGGCGTGCCAGCCGACTTCGCCAAACACACGCTGACCTGCAGCTATAACGATCTCGATTCCGTGCGCGCGGCTTTCGAGCAGTATCCACAGGAGATCGCGGCCATCATCGTAGAACCGGTGGCCGGTAACATGAACTGCATTCCTCCGCAGGACGATTTTCTGCCGGGCCTGCGCAGCCTGTGCGACGAGTTCGGTGCCTTGTTGATTATCGATGAAGTGATGACCGGCTTCCGTGTAGCCTTGGGCGGCGCGCAGGAATATTACAATGTGCAGCCCGACCTGACCTGCCTTGGCAAAATCATCGGCGGCGGCATGCCGGTAGGTGCTTTTGGCGGACGTCGTGACGTGATGATGGCGCTGGCGCCAACCGGACCGGTTTATCAGGCAGGTACGCTGTCCGGTAACCCGGTAGCAATGGCAGCCGGTTTTGCCTGTCTGACCGCGGTTTCACAGCCGGGCGTGCATCAGCGTCTGACCGAACAGACTGACAAGCTGGCAGCGGGCCTGCTGCGAGTGGCGCAGGAGGAGAACATTCCGCTGGTGGTTAATCACGTGGGCGGCATGTTCGGCCTGTTCTTCACCGATGCCGAAAGCGTCACCTGTTATGCCGACGTGACCCGTTGTGATGTTGAGCGCTTTAAGCGTTTCTTCCACCTGATGCTGCAAGAAGGGGTATATCTCGCCCCTTCCGCCTATGAAGCGGGTTTCATGTCCGTGGCGCACAGCGATGAAGATATTCAGCGCACCATCGACGCGGCACGTCGCTGTTTTGCTCAGCTGTAAATAAATCGGGGCGGCGCCCTGCCGCCCCTGCTTATCTCGCCCGACGCATCAACCAGATAAAATAGGGCGCGCCAAAGAAGGTCGCCATTAGCCCTGCCGGAATCTGATTCGGAAAGGCCAGCATTCGGCCACACCAGTCGGCAATAATCATCAGCGATCCGCCCAGTAACGCCGCCATAATCAGCTGCGGTAAGGCGCGACGGAATCCCAGCATGCGTGCGATATGCGGTGCCATCAGCCCGATAAAACTCAGCGGTCCAATGGTCAGGGTGGCGGTGGCGGTCAGCGCCGCAGCCAACAACAGCAAGGCAATGCGCGACAGCGACAACGACAAACCCGCGGAACGCGCGGTCGCCGTACCCAGTGGCAGCAGCGTCAGCCAGCGCGTGGCCAGCGGCGCGAGCGCTATCAGCGCCACACCGACCAGCGCGCCATTCAGCGCTTCACGGGCGGTAATGTTGTAGGTTGAACCCGAAATCCAGGTCAGCAGCTTCGCCATGCGCGGATCGCCACTGGCCATCAGCAGTGTCAGAACGGTCATAAAGGCGCTATTCAGCGCCATGCCCGCGAGCAGCATGCGCTGAGGCGAAAACTCACCGCGACTGGCAACCAAAAGAATAATCGCCAACGTCACCGCCGCACCGATAATGCCAGCGGGCAGCAGCCAGCCAAAAGCGTTGCCGGGTACCAGAAACATCATGATCACCACACCAAACGCGGAGCCTGAACTGATGCCTAACACTTCCGGGCTGGCCATGGCGTTGCCGGTCAGACGCTGAATAATGCAGCCCGCCACCGCCAACATCATACCCACTGACAGCGCCGCCAGCAGACGCGGCGCACGCCACTGCTGTAACTGATGCCAGAGTTCGCCGCTGGCCCACATCCAGCCGTGCGCGTCACGGCCCAGCGACAGCGCGGCCAGCGCCAGCAGCGCCATAACAGCGAGCAGCCCCAACAGCCAGTGCAGCACCGCATGGCGCTCACGCGGTACGTTTTCGCCCTGATGCATATCGGGTGTCTGCGAACCGCTGCGCAGATAAGGCAACAGCCAGAGCAGCAAAGGTGCACCGATGATCGCCGTGACCGTGCCGGTTGAAACTTCCCGCCAATGAGAGGCCAGCCACAACACGCACTGATCGGCCAGCCAGAGCAGCAGCGCACCGATCAGCGGCGCCAGCAGCATGCGGCTGAGCAGACGTCGGGCGCCCAGCAGCCTGGCAAGCAGCGGCGCAAATAGCCCGATAAAACCAATAATTCCCGCGGCATTAACCAACTGAGCGCTGAGCAAAATAGCCAGCAGCAGGCCGCCAAACCGCGTCAGTGCCAGCGTCAGGCCCAGGTTTTTCGCCACGCCATCATCCAGCCCCATCAGCGTTAATGGGCGCAACAACGCCAGCGCCAGCAGGAAAGCGAGCAGCAGCCGCGGCCACAGAAAGGCCACATTGCTCCAGTCCTGCTGATTCAGCGATCCGGTGCTCCACAGAAACATGTTCTGGAGCTGATCGTGTTTAAAGATGGCGAGGATCTGATTGATAGCGCCGCAATAGAGGCTGAGCACCAGGCCTGCCAGAATCAGGGTGATCGGCGACAGCCGTTTACCCCAGGCCACGCCAAACACCAGCAGTCCGACCAGCAGCGCGCCGCCCATGGCCGCAAACTGCTGGGTCAACAATCCACCGGGCAGGCTCCACAGCGTGGTCACCGTGACGCCGAGCTGCGCGCCGGTAGAAATGCCCAGCGTGGTCGGCTCCGCCAGCGGATTGCGCAAAATCTGCTGAAACAGCAGGCCTGCCAGCCCGAGTCCGGCACCGATTAACAGCGCCAGCGCCAGCCGCGGCAGCAGGCTGTAATGAAATACCACCTGATGAATGCGATCGCTATCGGGTTGCCACAGCGCCTGGCCCCACTGCGCCATCGGCAGTCGCGCCTGCAGGTTAATCAGCGTCAGGGCCAGCGCCGCCAGGAAAAGCGCGCAAAGTAGAGCAAAAGCTAACGATTTTTTCATGCGGGCTCCAGCGCGCGATCTAACACGTGGCAGAGCTGCATCGCCGACAGCGTGGCACCGTAATACCAGACCGGCGGCACGCGCTGAAAATGTCCCTGACGCACAAATGGCAGCGATCGCCAGAGTGCGCCCGAGGTGATCTGCTGCATCATCGGCTCATTGCCATGATCAAAACAGATCACTTCAGCGTCACCGATATCCGCCAGCCGCTCCAGGCCGATCACTGCACTGCCCCAGAAATTGGTTTCGCCCTGCCAGGCATTCTGTAAACCAAGCAGCTCCATGGTCTCCAGAAACAGGCTGTTTTTACCAAAAGCGATGGCGTGACGGCTATCCAGCATCGACATCAGCAGCACCGGTCGCGGCTGCGGTCGCGCCGCAAAGCGCTGACGCATCGAGGCGATAAACGAATCAAAGGCCTGCAAATGGTGCGCGGCGCGTTCCGACATCGCCAGCCTGTCAGCCAGCTGCGTCAGTGAATGGCGCGCATTGGTTAAGGGTTTGCCGCTGCCGTCGTTGAAGCTGAAGCCCATGCCCGGCGCAATGCGCGCCAGCCGTTCTGGCGAGGGACCGTAGCCCTGAGAATAGAGAATCAGTGAGGGTTGCAGCTGGGTCAGCAGTTCCATATTGGGTTCGGTACGCAGCCCAACGTCAATGATATCCACTGGCAACGCTGGCGTTTGGACCCACTGGCGATAGCTGGTGGTATCGGCAGCGGCCAGCGGCGTGATACCCAGCGCCAGCAGTAATTCTACCGGCAGCCATTCCAGCGCGACGATACGCCCGGCAGAGGGTGCCTGCGCAAACAGCGCAGGTGACGCCATTAACGGCGTGAGCGCGGCGGCCTGCAGCAGCCGACGACGAAACAGATCGGGCATAAAGGCTCCTGCGCTCACCAGACAAAACTTACCGGCGCGCCGCCGTGCGGATGCGGCAGAATGCCCATGGGAATACCGTAGATTTTCGCCAGCACGTCGGCCTGCATAATGCTTTCCGGCTCGCCTTCGGCAATCATGCTGCCGCCATGCAGCGCAACCATGCGATCGCAGTAGCGCGCGGCCATATTGATGTCGTGCAGCACGGCAATTACCGTCAGTCCGCGTTGCTGGCTGAGACGCTGAATCAGCGCCAGCACTTCAACCTGATGCGCGATATCCAGCGCCGAGGTCGGTTCATCAAGCAGCAAACAACGGCTGTTTTGCGCCACCATCATCGCCAGCCAGGCGCGCTGACGTTCGCCGCCAGAGAGGCTGTCGACCAGACGGCTGGCAAAGGGTTTCAGGCCCACCAGCGCAATCGCCTCATCCACGCGCTGACGATCTTCCATTCCGTAACGACCAAGCGCACCGTGCCAGGGATAGCGACCAATCGCCACCAGCTCGCGCACCGTCATGCCTTCTGCCGCTGGCAGCTGCTGCGGCAGATAGGCGACCTGACGAGCAAAGGCTTTGCCTGACCACTGGCTGACCGGCTGGTCGTTGAGCATCACCTGCCCGGCAGACGGCGCATGATGGCGACCCAGCATCTTCAGCAGGGTCGATTTTCCTGAGCCGTTGTGCCCAATCAACGCGGTGACTTTTCCCGGCGAAAAGGCCATCGATAGCGGCTGTAAAAGCGTGCGGCCAGGCACCGTGAAGCTCACGTTGTCCAGCCGGAAGGTGGTTTCACTGGCGTACTGATGTGACATGGAATTCTTCAGGTTAGCGGGCGCGCCTGCAACGCGCCCGGTTGACGATCAAAAACGGAAGGTTGCCGTGCCGACGATCTGCCGCTCCGCGCCCCAGTAACAGGCATGTTCGCGATAGCAGCTGGCAACATATTCACGATCCAGCAGATTGTTAACATTGATACCGATTGATGAGCCAGGCAGGCCAAAGCGGGTCAGATCGTATTTAATGGCGGCATCCACTAGCGTGTAGCCAGCAACATCAAAGTTTTGATCCTGCTTGTCACCATTGGCGGGTAAGTGACGATATAAGCTCTTACTTTCGCCAATATATCTCACCCCTGCACCCAGCGTTAAGCCGCTAAATGCTGTTTCATTAAACGTATAATCACCCCACAACGATGCGGAATGTTTAGGCACCTGAACAGGCGTTTTGCCGCGAAGGAAATTATCTTCAGTATATTCAGCATCGGTATAGCTATAACCTGCCGTGATATTGATATTTGCGTTCAGCGCTGCTTTTGCTTCAAGTTCAGCACCTCGCGAACGAATTTCTCCACCCTGAACGCTAAACAACGGCGCCGTAGGATCGCCGGTCAAGTTATTGGTTTTAGTCAGCTGATAGATTGCCCCAGTGATTACCACTGGGCGATCTTTCGGAATATATTTTACGCCAGCTTCATATTGTTTAGCCCGCGAAGGATCAAACGTCTCTCCGCCAAAGGTCGTTCCTGAATTGGGGATAAACGATTCGCTATAACTGATATAGGGAGCAATCCCGTTATCGAAGACGTAATTCAGCCCACCGCGCCAGGTGAAATCCTGATGATGATCTTTTTTGTCATCATTGTCCGTACGATTAAACGCTGAATTCATTAAATAGTCATAACGACCGCCGAGGGTTAATACCCAACGATCTAACTCTATTTGATCCTGAGCATACAGGCCTGTTTGCTGCTGCTTATTCAGATATAGATAAGGCGCATAGAGCGTGGTGGGCGTGTCATTGCCGTACTGTGGGTTTACTGCATCTAACGGTGTAGCTGCGCCAAAAATGCCATTAATATCGTTGCGACTGCGCTGGTAATCTACGCCAAGCAATACAGTATGCTCAACGGCACCCGTAGTGAAATTAGCCTGGGCCTGAGTATCTACAGCGAACTGATTAAGTTCTTCCTGGGAATGTGCATAGCCACGGTTTATGGAATTATCAGCAACATTCAGACCATCACCATAAATGCTGCGATAGTCGGTACGCAGATCGGCATAGCGCAGATTCTGGCGGACGCTCCAGGTATCATTAAAGCGATGTTCGAAGCTGTAGCCGACCATTTTGGTGTTACGCGAAATCTTGTTGCTGTTCTCGCCTTCGTCAAAATCGGTTGCCAGCTTGTGCTGACGGCCACTGGCATCGGTGAGCGGCACCACGGTGCCTTCACGCGGCAGCCAGCCGTAATAGCCGGTTTCCGGCTCGTTCTGGAAATAGGTCAGCAGCGTAAACCGGGTGTTTTGATCGGGCTGCCAGGTGAACGATGGCGCAATGGTGTAGCGCTTCTCTTTGTTCATATCCTGCTGAGCATCCTGGCTGGTCGCCAGGCCGGTCAGACGGTAGCTGTAAACACCGGCATCATCCAGCGCACCGCCAAAATCGAAGCCGGTTGAAAACAAATTGTCGTCGCCCATCTGGAACTGCACTTCGCGTAGCGTCTCAGTGGTGGGACATTTGCTGACCAGCGACACCACGCCGCCAGGGTTGCTTTTGCCATACAGCACCGAGGCCGGACCGCGTAGCAGTTCAGCGCGCTCAAGGAAGTAAGGATCGATGGCAAACTCAGAGTAGTTGTCACCCTGCAGTTTCAGCCCATCGAGATACTGATTGGTGTTGGTTTCGCTGAAGCCGCGGATCGACAGCGCATCAATGACGTTCGAACTGCCGCGATTGCCGGTCATCACGCCTGGCGTGTAGTTAAACGCGCCTTTGACGCTGGATACGCCATGCATCTCCATCTCTTCCTGCGTCACGACCGAGATCGACTGCGGCGTTTTTTCCAGCGGCGTGTCGGTTTTGGTGCCGGTCGCGCTGCGCTTCGCCGCGATAGTCGGTGCCGGGCCCCACGCGCTCTCTGCCGCCGCCGCGTTGCCACCGTCGGCGGAAACCACCAGCGTATCAGCGTCAGCCGCCAGCGCCGAGGCGCTCAGACTACCCAGAGAAAGCGCGATCAGCAGAGAAAGCGGCCTTTTGTAAGAAGGAAAGGATGCGTGCGGACTCATAGTTTTTCTCAGCAATAAGAAGGATGAAAGCGAAACGAAACGAGAATTATTATTATAACGGTCGGATAATATGCGAATTGGCGGAAAGTCTGCAACAAAATTCCCCGCCCGGCGCGGCCTGCGAGCGGAAAACAGCCATCGACCGGGTAAAAAGCAGGCAAAAAAAATCCCGGCATGGTGGCCGGGATTTCAGGTTACTGCCGGAGATTATTTGCCAAACATATCTTTGATCCAGCCCGCGACGCCGTTGCTCTCATCCTGCGGCGCGTTTTGCTGCGGTTGTCCCGCTGGCTGCTGCTGTTGCTGCTGAGCCTGCTGCTGCTGGAACAGCTGCTGTTGCTGCTGCATCTGCTGCTGACACAACGCATTAGCATCGATGGTCCAGACCGGAATGGTGCGCCAGCTGCTGCTGCCGGTGCCACACACGAAGTTCCCCGCAGAATCGATGTTCATCTGCGCGATATCTTCCGGTGGCGTTAACACCAGCGGCATCGGCGCCTGATTATCGAGATAGCGACGATAAATCTGCATCGCGCCGCTGGCACCATAAAGTTTGGTGGTTTGGTTGTTATCGCGGCCAATCCAGGTGATCGCCACCTCTTTACCATCCACACCGGCAAACCAGCTGTCGATCTGATCGTTGGTGGTACCGGTTTTGCCCGCCAGATGCGCGCCCGGATAGCGTGCGCCCAGCGCTCGCGCAGTGCCGCGTGCCGCAACATTCTGCATGGTGTACAGCGTCAGATAAGCGGCCTGTGCCGGTTCAACGCGTTCCGCCTGCGGGAAGCTCTGATAAAGCACCGTGCCATCTTCAGCAATCACCGAACGCAGTGCCGACAGTGGCGCACGGTTGCCGCCGCTGGCGATCGACTGAAACGCCTGCGCCACTTCAACCGGCGTCAGGTTCATGGCACCGAGCAGCATCGAAGGCACCGGATTCAGCTGATCTTTCGGCACGCCCAGTTTGGTCCAGGTATCCACTACGCTGGCCAGCCCCAGCGTCATGCCGAGATTTACCGTTGGTACGTTCATGGAGTTGGTCAGCGCATCCACCAGCATCACTTTACCGCTAAAGCGGCGATCGTCGTTCTGCGGTTTCCAGATCTGGCCGTTAGGCTGCTTCAGCGCGATTGGCTCATCGGCAATCCAGCTGTTGAGGCGATAGCTGTCTGGCTGGCTGAGCGCGGTCAGGTAAGTGGCCGGTTTCGCCAGCGAGCCGATGGAACGACGCGCCTGCAGCGCACGGTTATAACCGGCAAACTGCGGGTTCGCTCCGCCCACCATGGCACGCACTTCGCCGGTGAAGCGATCCACCACCACCATTGCGGTTTCCAGATCCTTCAGTCCGCGCTGTTTTTTCAGCGTCGGAATGCCCTCTTCCACCGCCTGCTCGGCGGCATCCTGGGAGACGGAGTCAAGCGTGGTAAAGATTTTCACGCCGGAGAGGTCTTTGACCTTATCGCCCATTTTCGCCTGCAGCTCGTTACGCACCATCTGCATAAACGCTGGCTGTGGCGTGATCACGCCGCCTTTCGGCTGCACGCCGAGTGGACGGGCGCTGAGCATGTCATACAGCTCCTGATCGATCACCTTCTGCTGTTGCAGCAAACGCAGCACGAGATTGCGGCGTTCCAGCGCCAGCTT
The DNA here is from genome assembly GCF_051851875.1 of Duffyella sp. Ts4. NCBI lineage: Bacteria > Pseudomonadati > Pseudomonadota > Gammaproteobacteria > Enterobacterales > Erwiniaceae > Duffyella > Duffyella sp. Ts4. Next base: position 53,695 of record NZ_JBLYPN010000005.1, read on the forward strand.
CGGATTACGCCACGGATTGTAGAGCGATGCGCCTTTCACCATGCCCACCAACAGCGCCTGCTGATCGAGACTCAGCTCATCCACCGGACGACCAAAGTAGTAGAGGCTGGCCAGCGGGAAGCCGCGGATCTGATCGTTGCCCGCCTGACCGAGATAGACCTCGTTCAGGTAAAGCTCAAGGATGCGATCTTTGCTGTAGCGCGCATCCATGATCACCGCCATATAGGCTTCACGCGCTTTACGCCACAGCGAACGCTCGCTGGTCAGGAACAGGTTTTTCGCCAGCTGCTGCGTTAAGGTACTGCCGCCCTGCACCGCACGACCGGCGGTGATGTTGGCAATAAAAGCACGGCCAATCGAGGATAAACTCACGCCATCATGCTGATAGAAGTGGCGGTCTTCCGTTGCCACCAGCGTATCGACCAGCAGATCCGGGAACCCGGCGCGTGGCACGAACAGGCGCTGCTCGCCGTTAGGCGACTGCAACATGGTAATCAGCCGCGGATCGAGACGGAAGAAACCAAAGTCGCGGTTGCTGTCGAGGTTTTTAATCTCACTGAGCTTGCCGTTACTGAAGCTCAAGCGCGCACGAATCTGCCCTTCTTTGCTGTCGGGAAAATCAAACGGTCGACGGATCATCTCAATGCTGTTGGCCTGTACGGTGAATTCACCAGGCCGCGTCATCCGCGTAACTTCGCGATACTGCGTGCCTTCCAGCAGCGCAATCATCTCTTTTTTGTTGTAGGACATGCCCGGCTCAAGGCTAACCATGCGGCCATAAACGGCGGCAGGCAGTTGCCACACCTTGCCATCAATACGGCTGCGGATCTCTGAGTCGAGATAAACCCCATAGGCAGCCATCGCCACCACAAATACCAGGAACAGCTTTATCAGCAGCCCTAACCAGCGCCGTTTTTTCACAGGCGGACGCCCTTTTCCCTTACGCGGCATCGGCGCAACCTCTTCTTCATCATTATCGAAATCATCCTGCACGTTCTCTTCTTCCCGTTCCCTGCGGCGACCTTTTACCGTCGGCTTGCGTGGCGGTGTGGAGGACTTTCCTTTGCGTCCTATCGGTTCGCGATCGTCTCCAGACATCAGTTTTTTTTCTCCAGAGTTAGCCGTCGGCAAGGCCGAGTACTCTATACGCTTTTCTTATTTTTCCCTGACAGAACCCTCTGAAATAGTGGCACTGATGCCGTTTATTTCTCAGGCGGGGAAAACTTCTTAGTACGCCGCGTGGGCAGCGCATTGGCCGGATCATCCGGCCAGAGATGTTTGGGGTAACGCCCTTTCATCTCTTTCTGTACCTGCTGCCAGGCGCCTTGCCAGAAGGCCGCCAGATCGCGGGTAATTTGCAACGGTCGCTGCGCCGGTGAGAGCAGTTCCAGTACCAGCGCTATCCGACCTTCCGCCACGGCTGGATTCTGCGCCTCGCCGAACATCTCCTGCAGGCGCACCGCCAGCGCAGGCGGTTTTTCTTCATCATAACGGATCGGCAGGCGGCTGCCGGTCGGCACAGTGTAGTGAGTTGGCAGCGCACTATCCAGCCGCTGCCGTTGCGACCATGTGAGTAAGTGTAAGAGCGCGTTGGCGAGGTTGACCTGACGCAGACTTTTCAGGTCCCGCACCTCGCCCATCATCGGCAACAGCCAGCGATCCAGCGTCGCCAGTAGCGTGGCATCATCCACGGCGGGCCAGCTGCCCTCCGGCAACCAGACAGCAGCGCAGTGCAGGCGTAAACGCAGCTGCGTTGCCTCAGGCGTCCAGTTCAGCACCGTCAGGCCTTTCTGTTCGATCCAGCGCAGCATGGCCGCCTGCAGTTGCGCTTTTTCCGGCTTCGCCAACGGCTGCGATCTTAGCACCAGCGCGCCGATTTGCTCGCGCTGCCACGCGCGTAGCGTACCTTTTTCTTCATCCCACTCCACTTCGGTGGTTTGCCGCACCAGCTGCGGCGCCGCGGCGAGCAGTTCGGTGATCTCAACCGGCATCGCCAGCAGCATACGTGCGTCCGGCTGCGCGCCGTTTTGCAGCAGCAACGGGGTAAATAGCCATTCATAGCGCGTTAACGCATGGTCAGTTTCCAGCATGGCGCCAATACCGCTTGCCAGCTGATAGCGCCCCTGCTGTCCGCGGCGCTGAGCCAGACGATCGGGAAAGGCGCTGGCCATCAGCGCAGGCAAATGCGCAACGTCCGGGTGGCCCTCAGGCTGCTGTAACCGTTTTTGCAGCTGGCGCGCGCGGCGCTGCCAGTGCGGCTGCGTCTGAAAGAAGGCGTCACGCAGATCCACGCTGCCCTGACGCGGCGGCTCTTCCAGAATCGCCACCAGCCGCGTGGCGCTGGCGACCTGATGACGATCGTTGCCGGCGGCGATCATCAGCGCGGCCAGCCGCGGATCGCTGCCCAGCTGCGCCATGCGCCGCCCTTTAGCGCTGAGCTGCGCCGACTGATCGGTGGCATTCAGCAGCTGCAACAGCCGCTGCGCCGCCTGCAGATGGCCTGCGGGCGGCATATCGAGCCAGCGTAACTGATTTGCCTCGCGGCAGCCCCATTGCAGCAGCTCCAGCCACAGCGCAGCAAGATCGCTGTGCAGAATCTCCGCTTCACTTTGCGCGGGTGCCCGCTCCGCCTGCTCTTTCGCCAGCAGATGCAAACAGATGCCCGCTTCCAGGCGACCGGCGCGGCCTGCACGCTGCGTCATTGACGCCTGGCTGATACGTTGGGTAATCAGTCGGCTCAAGCCGCTGCGTGCATCAAAAAGGCTCACCCGTTCCTGCGCGCTGTCGACCACCAGCCGGATACCCTCAATGGTCAGGCTGGTTTCAGCGATGTTAGTCGCCAGCACCACTTTGCGCCGTCCGGCGGCCGCGGGCATAATGGCACGCTGCTGAGCCGCCAGCGGCAAAGCGCCGTAGAGCGGACAGAGATCGATATCCGCCGCAACGCGTTCTGCCAGCTGATTTTTCACCCGCTCAATTTCGCCCACGCCGGGTAAAAACAGCAGCAGCGAGCCGCCTTCTTCACGCAACAGCTGCGCCACTTCCCGCGCTACCGCTTCATCAAACCGTAGCTGAGTTGGCAACGAGAGATAGCGACGTTCGACCGGAAAGCTGCGTCCTTCAGAGACGATCAGCGGTGCCGCTGGCAGCAGCGTTTGCAGTGCGCTGTTATCCAGCGTGGCGGACATGATCAGCACCGTGAGATCGTCACGCAGACCCGATTGCACATCCAGCAGCAGCGCCAGCGCCAGGTCGGCCTGAATACTGCGCTCATGAAACTCATCCAGAATCACCAGCGCCACGCCATCAAGCATCGGATCCTGCTGCAGCATGCGGGTCAGAATTCCTTCGGTTACCACCTCCAGCCGCGTGCCTGGCCCAACGCGCGTTTCCGCCCGCATGCGATAGCCTACGGTCTCGCCCGGCTGCTCGCCGAGCTGCTCCGCCAGCCGTTGCGCTACGTTGCGCGCCGCCAGCCGCCGTGGCTCCAGCAGCAAAATGCGGCCGGTAAGCGTCGATTGCTGCAAGATCTGTAGAGGAAGCCAGGTTGATTTGCCCGCGCCGGTCGGCGCAACCAGTAAAACCTGAGGGTGCTGCTGAAGCGCATCAAGCACTTGCGGCAGGACGGCACTGACCGGTAAAACACTCAAACGAAAACTCCGCGATCGCGTGGTGATAAGCTGGCGAACATTGTAGCATTCCCGTCTTGTTTACCGGAGACCGCTATGCAGACACGACGTTTATTCTTTGGCCTCGCGCTGCCTGACGCTTTACAGCAACAGATCGTGAGCTGGCGCGCGCAGGCTTTTCCGGCTGACATCGGCTATCCGGTGGCGGCGGCAAACCTGCACCTGACGCTGGCGTTTCTGGGCGATGTTCACACTGAAAAAGCCACGGCGCTCAGTCAGCTTGCCGCGCGCATTCGCCAGCCCGGCTTTTCGCTAACCCTGAACGATGCCGGCCACTGGCCGCGGCCAGGCGTAGTCTGGCTGGGTACGCGCCAGGCACCGCGCGGATTGTTGCAGCTGGCTGCGCTGCTGCGTTCACAGGCGGCGCGTAACGGTAGCCATCAAAGCCCGCAGCCGTTTCATCCCCATATCACACTATTACGTGGGGTGACGCAGCCGCTTTCGCTGCCACCGCGCGATTTTGCGTTCAACTGCGATATCACGCAATTTTCGTTGTTCCAGTCGATGCAGACGCAGGGACGCACCCGCTATCATCTGCTCGACAGCTGGCCGTTGAGTGAATAAAGGAGCCACGTTGGAATTTTCACCGCCGTTACAATCTGCCCGGCTGATTGCGCGTTATAAACGCTTTCTGGCCGATGTGGTAACGCCACAGGGCGACACGCTTACCTTACACTGCGCAAACACCGGCGCGATGACCGGCTGCGCCACCCCGGGCGACACCGTCTGGTATTCCACCTCCGCCAGCACCACGCGAAAGTACCCGCACAGCTGGGAAATAACTGAAACAAAACAGGGCCATTTTATTTGTGTAAACACCCTGCGCGCCAATCAGTTAGTTCGCGAAGCCTTACTGGCGCAGTGCTTGCCGGAGCTGAGCGGCTACAGCGGGCTACGGTCGGAGGTGAAATACGGCGATGAGCGCAGCCGTATTGATTTCCTGTTACAGGCGGAAGCGAGACCTGAGTGCTATATTGAAGTCAAATCCGTAACGCTTTTACAAGAAGGTAGAGGCTGGTTTCCGGATGCGGTAACCGAGCGAGGCCAGAAGCATCTTCGTGAGTTAAGCAAGATTGCCGAGGGCGGCAACCGCGCGGTGTTATTGTTTGCAGTTTTGCATTCGGGGATTGAGGACGTTTCCCCCGCGCGCCACATTGACGCGCGCTACGCAGAGCTGCTGGTACAGGCGCAACAGAGCGGCGTTGAGCTGCTGGCTTATCAGGCGCAATTGTCGTCGACGGGCATGAGACTGAATAAATCTGTGCGGGTGGAATTGTCATAATTAGTGCGAAAAGACGTGTTAAAAACGCACCTTACGTGACGCTCATTACGTGGTTCCTCACAGGCTTGTCAAGTCATGTTCAGGATTAATTGCTAACCTTGACGGCTTCTGTTATTTATAGCGGCCTGTTTTTTCCCCGTTGGGGATCGATTGTGCGTGTTATCCAGGAGAAACAACATGCAAGAAGGGCAAAACCGTAAAACATCGTCCCTGAGTATCCTAGCCATTGCTGGGGTGGAGCCATACCAGGAGAAAGCGGGCGAAGAGTATATGAACGAAGCCCAGCTGACTCACTTCAGGAAGATTCTTGAAGCCTGGCGTAATCAACTGCGGGACGAAGTCGATCGCACAGTTTCACACATGCAGGACGAAGCCGCTAATTTTCCCGATCCGGTCGACCGTGCCGCTCAGGAAGAGGAGTTCAGTCTTGAACTGCGTAACCGCGATCGCGAGCGTAAGCTGATCAAGAAGATCGAGAAAACGCTGAAGAAAGTCGAAGATGATGATTTTGGCTACTGCGATTCCTGCGGTGTTGAAATCGGTATTCGCCGACTAGAAGCGCGTCCTACCGCCGATCTGTGCATTGACTGCAAAACGCTGGCTGAAATCCGCGAAAAACAGATGGCCGGCTAAGGCCGCTCGCGCGCAGTTGGAAACAGGAGTTTCCCGCTGCGCGTCATTATTATGACCTCATCAATCTGCACTGGCCGTTTTGCGCCCTCTCCTTCCGGTGAACTCCATTTTGGCTCTCTGATTGCTGCCTTAGGCAGTTACCTTGATGCGCGCGCGCAGCACGGGCGCTGGCTGGTGCGTATAGAAGATATCGATCCGCCACGTGAAGTACCGGGTGCAGCCAGTGCGATCCTGCAGCAGCTCGATCATTATGGGCTGCACTGGGATGGCGAGGTGCTGTGGCAATCGCAGCGGCATGAGGCCTACCGTGAAGCGTTACGCTGGTTGCAGCAGCATCGGCAAAGTTATTTTTGTCGCTGCTCACGTAGCCGTATTCAGCAGACAGGAGGCTATTACGATGGCCACTGTCGCGATGCCGGTTACGGGTCGGAAAATGCCGCGCTGCGCTTGCGTCAGCATCATCCGGTGTACCAGTTTCACGATCTGCTGCGTGGCGATGTTGTGGCGGATGCCGCGCTGGCGCAGGAAGATTTCATTATCCATCGCCGCGACGGGCTGTTTGCCTATAACCTGGCGGTAGTCGTGGATGACCATTTTCAGGGTGTCACCGAGGTGGTGCGCGGCGCCGATTTGATCGAGCCGACGGTGCGCCAGATTGCGCTGTATGAACAATTCAGCTGGCCTGCACCGGCCTGGCTGCATCTGCCGTTAGCGTTAAACCCCGATGGCAACAAGCTCTCCAAGCAGAATCATGCGCCGCCGTTGCCCACGGGCGATCCGCGTCCCACGCTGGTGAACGCGCTGCGTTTTCTCGGTCAGACGGTCAGCACGGGCTGGCAGGATCTCTCATTATCGCAGTTGCTTGAGCAGGCAATTGCTGTCTGGGATCGCTGCAGCATACCGCGTCAGGATGGCGCGATAAGATAACGGCATTTTCAAATGTTTCGTAGCAGGCTATGATTAGCCGCTATTTTTATTTAGTCACTATCGAGGTGTCCCATTTTTTCCCGAGTTGCTAATTTTTGCCGGAAAGTCTTGAGCCGTGATGAAGAGGCGCCCGCAGAGGTTGAAGAAAAGCGTCTGATGACCGTCATCCCTCGTGAGAGCCACACTATTTCGCGTAAAGACATCAGTGAAAATGCCCTCAAGGTGCTTTATCGCCTGAACAAAGCGGGCTTTGAAGCCTATCTGGTCGGCGGTGGCGTCCGTGATTTGCTGCTGGGTCAAAAGCCGAAAGACTTCGATGTGACCACCAACGCCACGCCTGAAGAGATGCGCAAGCTGTTTCGCAACTGTCGGCTGGTTGGACGTCGTTTCCGTCTGGCGCACGTGATGTTCGGTCCGGAAGTGATCGAGGTTGCCACCTTCCGTGGTCATCATCAGGCAGAAGATGCCGTGGTGACCGAAGTGGAAGATCGTAACACGTCACAGCGTGCACAAAGCGGCATGCTGCTGCGCGATAACATCTTCGGCAATATTGAAGATGATGCCCAGCGCCGCGATCTCACCATCAACAGCCTTTATTACAGCGTGGCGGATTTCACCGTGCGCGATTATGTGGGCGGCCTGAGCGATCTGCAGCAGGGTATCGTGCGCATGATTGGCGATCCGGAACTGCGCTACCGCGAAGATCCGGTGCGAATGCTGCGCGTGGTGCGTTTTGCGGCCAAGCTGAAAATGAGCATTGCGCCTGAAACCGCCGAGCCGATTCCTCGCCTGGCGTCGTTGCTGCGTGATATTCCTTCCGCGCGCCTGTTCGAAGAGTCGCTGAAGCTGTTGCAGGCTGGCTACGGCTACGACACTTACCTGCTGCTGCGTGAATATCAGCTGTTTCAGCCGCTGTTCCCTACTATCACGCGCAATTTCACCGAGCTGGAAGATAGCCCGATGGAACGCATGCTGCTGCAGGTGCTGAAAAATACCGATAACCGCATTCATAATCAGATGCGCGTCAATCCGGCCTTTTTGTTCGCGGCGATGTTCTGGTATCCGCAGCTGGAAACAGCACAGCGCATAGCGCAGGAAAGCGGACTGACCTATTACGACGCATTTGCGCTGGCGATGAACGATACGCTTGATGAAGCGTGCCGTGCACTGGCGATCCCTAAACGCATCACGACCCTGATTCGCGATATCTGGCAGCTTCAGCTGCGCATCTCACGTCGTCAGGGCAAGCGCGCATGGAAGCTGATGGAGCATCCGAAATTCCGTGCCGCTTACGATCTGCTGGCCTTGCGCGCCGAAGTGGAAAACAGCCCGGAACTGCTGCGTCTGACGCACTGGTGGGGTGAATTCCAGGCCGCGGCACCGCCACAGCAGAAAAACATGATGAATACGCTGGATGATGAGCCGACTGCACGTCGTCGCACCCGCCGTCCGCGCAAACGTCCTGCCGGTCCGCGCCGCGATAACAACAGCACCAGCGCATGAAACCGGTCTGGCTCGCCTTAGGGAGCAATCTCGCCGACCCGCTGCAACAGGTGCAAAACGCCCTGGATGCGCTGGCGGCGATACCGCAAACCCGCGTGGTGGCCGTTTCCTCTTTTTATCGCACGCCGCCGTATGGCCCGCAGGATCAGCCCGACTATCTGAACGCGGTAGTGGAACTGGCCACCGCGTTGCAGCCCGACGCGCTGCTGGATCATACTCAGCGCGTTGAGCAGGAGCAGGGGCGCGTGCGCAAGGATCATCGCTGGGGACCGCGCACGCTGGATCTCGATATTCTGCTATTTGATCGGCAGACTCTCGCCAGCGATCGGCTGACGGTGCCGCATTACGATATGCACAATCGTGCCTTTATGCTGGTGCCGTTGCTGGAAATTGCGCCCGCGATTACGCTGCCGAATGGCACCCCGGTTGCCAGCCTGCTGGCACCGCTCGATCGCACGCAAATCCGCCCCTGGTAAGCGTTGCCAATTCTCTTTTCCTCCCATTCCGCTTATTGCAGCAATCCATTACACTTCGGCCATCGTCACATTGTTCTGGATCGTTATGAAAACAACCACCCTTTCCCATCTGCGCCAGTGGAAACAGGCCGGACGCAAGTTCGCTTCTATCACCGCCTATGATTTTAGCTTCGCTAAGCTTTTCGCCGACGAAGGGCTGAACGTGCTGCTGGTAGGTGATTCACTTGGTATGACCGTGCAGGGCCACGAATCGACGTTGCCGGTCACGGTGGCAGATATCGCCTATCACACCGCAGCGGTTCGCCGTGGCGCACCGGCTGCCCTGGTGCTCGCCGATCTGCCCTTTATGAGTTACGCCACGCCGGCACAGACCTTCGACAGCGCCGCCGTTCTTATGCGCGCGGGCGCCAATCTGGTCAAGCTGGAAGGCGGCGCCTGGCTGGCCGAAACCGTGCAGCAATTGACCGAGCGCGCCGTGCCGGTCTGCGGGCACCTCGGGCTGACGCCGCAGTCGGTGAACGTGTTTGGTGGTTATAAAGTTCAGGGTCGCGATGAGGAAGCGGCCGAGCGTCTGTTGGCAGATGCGCTGGCGCTGGAAGCGGCGGGCGCGCAGCTGATGGTGCTGGAGTGCGTGCCGGTCAGCCTGGCGAAACGCGTGACCGAGGCGCTGCACATTCCGGTGATCGGTATTGGTGCCGGGAACGTCACCGATGGGCAGATTCTGGTGATGCATGACGCGTTCGGCATCACCGGCGGCCACATCCCCAAATTTGCCAAAAACTTTCTGGCCACCACCGGCGATATCCGCGCCGCCGTGCGTCAGTACATCGCAGAAGTGGAAGATGGCAGTTATCCTGCCGCTGAACAGAGTTTCCAGTAAAGGAGCAAGAGCGTGCTGATTATTGAGACCGTGCCAATGCTGCGCCGCGAGATCCGTCGCTGGCGTCAGGAAGGTAAACGTATCGCCTTTGTGCCCACCATGGGTAATTTGCATGACGGGCACATGACGCTGGTCGACGAAGCGCGTGCGCGCGCCGATATCGTCATCGCCAGCATTTTTGTCAATCCGATGCAGTTCGACCGCGCCGATGATTTAGCGCGCTATCCGCGCACGCTGCAGGAAGATTGTGAAAAGCTCAATCGGCGTAGCGTGGATCTGGTGTTCTCCCCTTCGCCGGCAGATATCTATCCGCACGGCGTGGCAACGCACACCTTTGTCGACGTGCCGGTGCTGTCTGAGCTGCTGGAGGGCGCCAGCCGCCCCGGCCATTTTCGCGGCATGGCAACGGTGGTCAGCAAGCTGTTTAATCTGGTGCAGCCCGATCTTGCCTGCTTCGGCGAAAAAGATTTTCAGCAGCTGGCGATCGTACGCAAGATGGTGGCGGATATGGGTTACGACATCGATATCGTTGGCGTGCCGACGGTGCGGGCAAAAGATGGCCTGGCACTGAGTTCACGCAACGGCTATCTGACTGCCGAAGAACGAAAAATCGCGCCCGCGCTGCATCAGGTGATGCAAAGCCTTGCCGAACAGCTCGCTAACGGCGAGCGCCATATTGATGAGATGATCGCGGCGGCAGAAGAGACATTGCAGCAGCGCGGCTTGCGCGCCGATGGCCTGGCAATCTGCGACGCCGAGACGCTACAGCCGCTGACGGTTGACAGCAAACGTGCGGTAATTTTAATGGCGGCATGGCTGGGCAGCGCGCGCCTGATCGATAATCAACAGGTTGATTTAACCCAGTAGACAACCCGCGCCGCAGGGTGAATACTGTGCGGCGTTCACGGCTAACAAGGTTACTCAGATATGGTACGTAGTATGTTGCAAGGCAAGCTGCACCGGGTAAAAGTCACTCAGGCAGATTTGCATTATGAAGGCTCCTGCGCCATCGACCAGGATTTCCTTGATGCCTCCGGCATCCTGCAGTACGAAGCGATCGACATTTATAACGTGACCAACGGCCAGCGTTTTTCTACCTACGCGATCGCCGCCGAACGTGGCTCGAAAATCATCTCGGTAAACGGTGCCGCTGCGCGCTGCGCCTGCGCTGGCGATATTTTGATTATCTGTTCTTATGTGCAGATGAGCGACGCCGAAGCGCGCGAATGGCAGCCGAAGGTGGCTTATTTCGAAGGTGATAACGAGATGAAGCGGCTGGCAAAAGCGGTGCCGGTTCAGGTTGCCTGAGTGACAGGGGCGGTGATCTCTCACCGCCCTTCTCTTTAGCTGGTCGCCAGCGAGCGCTTAGCGGGCTTTTTGAGCGTAAACAGAAAGTTCAGCCAGCCATGATTACGCAGCTGGCAAATACCCCAGGGTAACAATAACGCACAGGCAAACGAGAACAGATATTTCCCGTCATCAATCCATAACGATGATGATGGCTCCTGGAAATAGCGCGCGCACAGTTTGATGACCATGAAATGGGACAGATAAAACACGATAGAATGTGTGCCGATATAGCCAATAACGCGTGAATGCGTGTGCATTGCAAGGAAGGCAAATAGCGGGACAGAAGCCAGAGCCAGTGGAGCCAGCGGCGTCATCCGAGTCCATGAAAAATGCTCTTCTGCATGTTGACCCAATGCCGGAACAAACAGCATCAAGCTTGCCAGCAGAATAAACGCAGCGGCTGAACCGTATAATACCCACGCTTTTTTTACCAGCTGTGGCATATCCAGCTTATGCCGCACCACGGCATCACCCAGCCAGAAAAAGATAAACAGATAAGATGACTTATTGAAATGCGAGTTATCAAAGCTGGCAAATACACTGTCTGCCGGAATGGCCGGTAATAACCAGCTGCCCATCAGACACAGCGACAAAATAAGCCAGAATGGCATTTTGCGCGCGACAATAATCATAATAAAGAACATAAACAGCGAATGCAGAAACCAGGTGATATCTCCGCCGCCGGTGAGATGCGGCATCAGCACGCTTAACACATCCTGGTCGTGGTGGCTCAGCACGATTTTCGTCCCGGCATACACGCCGACCCAGACAACAAAGGGATAAAGGATAGATTTCACCTTGTTTTGGGTAAAGACGGCCACCCCTCTTTTTAATCCCGCTTCGACAAACAGTCCAGAAACAAAAAACATCAGACCGAGCCTAACCGGCATCAGAATGTCGTTGATTGCTTCACTCGCCACATAAAAGTGGCCGACGTTACCATTCACGGCAAACGTACAGTGCAGAAATATAACGGCGAGAATACTCATACCGCGTAGATTATCTACCCAGTTCATGCGTTGCATTGGCTGATATCCTTATGAATCACCACCGAAATGGCGAAGCGAGAACGATTTTTGAAACGTTAACGATGTTGAGAAAGCGTAAGTGGATGTATCTTAGCGTATCACCTTCATCAATTTAACTTAAGTTTGCCTCAAAAAAGCGTTATCAGAATCCGCTTAAAATAGAAGTTAACGTTAATAATACCGGAAGGAAATAATAAGCAGTAAGGAGCAGAGCAGAGGCAGGAGAGCAGGATGAACAAGCCGGGAGGTGCCAGTGGGGCTCCCGGCTGAGTAAAATCAGGTGCGTAAACCGCGGCCACGCTGAATCAGCGACCAGACCAGAAGGTAAAACACCACGATAAAGGCGACCAGCACCGAGATGGTCAGCGCCAGCGGCACATCATTGATGCCCAGAAAGCCGTAGCGGAAACCGCTGATCATATAGACGATCGGGTTGAGCTTTGAAACCATCTGCCAGAACGGCGGCAGCAGCGTCAGTGAATAAAATACGCCCCCCAGATAAGTCAGCGGCGTCAACACAAAGGTCGGAATCAGGCTGATATCGTCAAACGTACGGGCGAATACCGCGTTCAGCAGCCCGGCCAGCGAGAACAGAATCGCGGTGAGCAGCAGCGTCACCGCTACCATCAGCCACGAATGCACCTGAAACGGCACAAAGAACAGTGAAATCGCCGTGACCAGCACACCTACGCACAGCCCACGCGCCACGCCGCCGCCAACGTAACCGGCGATGATGATGTGCGTCGGTACCGGCGCCACCAGCAGCTCTTCAATATTGCGCTGAAATTTCGCACTGAAAAAAGAGGATGCCACGTTGGCATAAGCGTTGGTGATCACCGCCATCATGATCAAGCCCGGCACGATAAACTGCATATAGCTGAAGCCATGCATTTCGCCGATGCGTGCGCCGATCAGGTTGCCGAAGATGATGAAGTAGAGCGTCATGGTGATCACCGGCGGCACCAGCGTCTGGATCCAAATGCGGGCGAAACGGTTGACCTCTTTACCCCAGATGCTTTTCAGCGCCACCCAATAAAGGTGTGTCATGCTTGCTCTCCTTTCTTACCCTGCACCAGGCCCACGAACAACTCTTCCAGGCGGTTAGCTTTGTTACGCATACTCAATACCTGCACGCCTTGCGCGTTGAGCTGATTAAAGACGCTGTTCAGCCCCTGCTCACGCATCACTTCCACCTCTAAGGTCGAGGTATCGACCAGGCGATACTGGAAGCCTTCCAGCTTTGGCAATGCGCTGCGTGGCGCCAGATCGAAGATAAAGGTCTCAGACTTCAGCTTGGACAACAGCCCTTTCATCGAGGTGTTTTCCACCAGCTCACCGCCCTGAATAATGCCGATGTTACGGCACAGCATTTCCGCTTCTTCCAGGTAGTGGGTGGTGAGAATGATGGTGGTGCCTTTGACGTTGAGATCTTTGAGGAAGGCCCACATTGAACGACGCAGTTCGATATCAACGCCTGCGGTCGGCTCATCAAGAATCAGCAATTTCGGCTCATGCATCAGCGCACGGGCGATCATCAGACGACGCTTCATGCCGCCGGACAGCATGCGGGCACGCTCGTTGCGCTTGCCCCACAGATCGAGCTGAATCAGATATTTTTCCGCGCGCGCCAGCGCATCACGTTTTTCCACGCCGTAATAGCCCGCCTGGTTGGCGACAATTTGCAGCACGGTTTCAAACGGGTTGAAGTTAAATTCCTGCGGCACCAGGCCGAGCTGACGCTTGGCATTTACCGTATCGAGCTCAAGGTCATAACCAAAGACTTTGACCTTGCCAGAGGTTTTATTGACCAGCGAGCTGATGATACCGATGGTGGTCGATTTCCCGGCGCCGTTAGGGCCCAGCAGCGCATAAAAATCCCCGGCTTCGACTTTTAGATCGACGCCTTTGAGCGCCTGCACGCCGCCAGGGTAAGTTTTAACCAGATTTTCAAGTTCCAGTGCATAAGTCATAACAGAATGCTTTCCTGTTTTATTGGGTTCGCTTTTGCCGTTTAAAATAGGCAGGCATTGTCCTATAGTACGTCAACGTTTAGCTTGTACGGTTGGTAACCTTAATGAAAGACATTGATACCCTTATCAGTAATAACCGCGAGTGGTCCAAATTGCTGGTTGAAGAGGATCCTGGTTTCTTTGAGCGTCTGGCGCTGGCGCAGAAACCGCGCTTCCTGTGGATCGGCTGCTCCGACAGCCGCGTGCCCGCTGAACGCCTCACCGGGCTGGAGCCTGGCGAACTTTTTGTTCATCGCAATGTGGCAAACCTGGTGATTCACACCGACCTCAACTGCCTGTCAGTGGTGCAGTACGCCGTTGAGGTGCTGGAAGTTGAACACATTATCATTTGCGGTCACTACGGCTGCGGTGGCGTGCAGGCGGCGGTTGAAAACCCGGAGCTGGGCTTAATCAACAACTGGCTGCTGCATATCCGCGATTTGTGGTACAAGCATAGTTCCTTCCTCGGCGAATTACCGCCAGAAAAGCGCTTTGATAAACTTTGTGAAATCAACGTGATCGAACAGGTTTACAACCTTGGCCACTCCACCGTGATGCAATCTGCATGGAAGCGTGGGCAGAATGTGACCATTCACGGTTGGGTTTATGGCATTCAGGATGGCTATCTGCGCGATCTGGAAGTCACTGCCACCAGCCGGGAGATCCTCGAACAGCGTTACCGTCACGGCATCGCTAATCTGCTGCATACCCCTGACAGCCCGCGTCAGGAGTAACGCAACACGCCGCCAGCGGGATTCCGCTGGCGGCGCATTCTATCGCAGGCCGCAGAGCGCAGCCTTGGTGGATTGTGCTGTTACTCGTCGAACAGTGTGACCTTACCAACATACGGCAGATGACGATAACGCTGCGCATAATCAATACCATAGCCGACCACAAACTCATCGGGAATGGTAAAACCAACATATTCCACCTGCACCGTCACTTCACGTCGCTCCGGCTTGTCCAGCAGCGTACAGATCGCCAGTGATTTTGGCCCACGCAGCTGCAGGATTTCACGCACTTTGCTCAGCGTATTCCCTGAATCGATAATATCTTCAACGATCAGCACATCTTTACCGCGGATATCTTCATCCAGATCTTTGAGGATTTTAACGTCACGCGAGCTCGACATGCCGCTGCCGTAGCTGGAAGCCGTCATAAAATCGACTTCGTGTGAGACGTCAATGGCGCGACAGAGATCGGCCATAAACATAAAAGAGCCCCGCAGTAATCCCACCAAAACCATTTCGCTGCCGCTGTCGCGGTAATCAGCAGAGATTTGGCTGCCCAGTTCCGCCACGCGCGTGCGGATATCTGCTTCGGAGATCATTACATCAACGCTGTGTTTCATCACATTCAACCTGATTAACCCTGGAAAACGCCGCAGTTTATCACAGTTAATTTGCCGTACGGTTAGCGGAACGGGATGCAAACGTTATCGTGGCAAAAAGCGCGGTGCCTCGCCATGTGATGCCGCCGTCTAAGCTTAGAATATTTGCGCATAACTCAGTTTTCCGTGTGCCGTCTGGTTACACTCAACGCCACGCGTTCCCCCTCTTCTTTTCAGCAGGTATTTTATGTCCTTATCCAGCAAGAAAACGCATATTGGCGATCACGCTCTGCATCCGGAAACCCAGATGCTGAACTACGGTTTTGACCCGCGACTGTCAGAAGGCGCCGTCAAGCCGCCGGTGTTTTTAACCTCCACCTTTGTGTTCAACAGCGCCGAAGAGGGACGTGACTTTTTTGACTATGTTTCCGGCCGCCGCCAGCCGCCACAGGGCGACAGCATTGGGCTGGTCTATTCACGCTTTAATCACCCTAACAGCGAAATTGTTGAGGACCGCCTGGCGGTTTATGAGCAGACGGAAAGTGCGGCGCTGTTCTCTTCCGGCATGTCGGCCATTACCACCACGCTGCTGGCATTTACCCGGCCAGGCGACGTAATCCTGCACTCGCAGCCGCTGTATGGCGGCACGGCCACGCTGCTCAGTAAAACCCTGGCGGAGATGAATATTCAGACGGTGGGCTTCAGCGATGGCACCGATGAAGCGAGCGTAAGAGCGGCGGCAACCGAAGCGATGCGCCTGGGCCGGGTCGCGATGCTGCTGGTAGAGACGCCGGCGAATCCCACCAACAGCCTGGTGGATATTGCCCTGATGCGCCGCATCAGCGAAGAGATTGGACAGCAGCAAGCCTTGCGCCCGCTGGTAGCCTGCGACAACACCCTGCTCGGCCCTATTTTTCAGCGTCCGCTGCAGTGGGGGGCAGATATTTCGCTCTACTCACTGACTAAATATGTTGCCGGCCATTCCGATCTGATTGCCGGTGCCGCATTGGGCAGCAAGCATATCATTGGCAAAATTCGTCAGCTGCGTAGCGCCATTGGCACCCAGTTGGACGCCTATTCCAGCTGGCTGATTGGCCGTTCGCTGGAAACGCTGTCGCTGCGCATGGAGAAGGCGTGGCAGAATGCGCAGCTGATTGCCGCGTTTCTTGCCGAGCAGCCGCAGGTGGAAAAACTGCACTGGCTGCCCGCGCTCGACGTTAACTCTCCGGCGGGCAAAGTTTACGCCAGCCAGTGCAGCGGCGGCGGATCGACCTTTTCGTTTGATATTCGCGGTGGACAGCCCGCCGCTTTTGCCTTTCTCAATGCGTTACAGCTGTTCAAGCTGGCGGTCAGCCTCGGTGGCACCGAATCGCTGGCCAGCCACCCGGCGAGCACCACCCACTCCGGCGTGCCGCAGGCGGAGCGCGAGCGCATTGGCATCAGCGAAGCCACGATCCGTCTCTCTATCGGCATTGAGCACCCCAGTGATTTGATTGCCAATATCCGCCTGGCGCTGGCGACACATTAACTGACCGTGAAGCCCAGCATCATGCCGGTGTCTTCATGCTCCAGCAGATGACAGTGCGCCATATAGGCGTGGTCGGCCGCCGCGAGGTGATCAAACCGTACCAGCACTTCGCTGCGCCAACCCTCGACGTTAACGGTGTCTTTCCATCCCTGGCGGTGCGCCGCCGGGGGTTTGCCATTTTCGCTGAGAATCCGAAACTGCGTGCCGTGAATATGGAACGGATGCAGCATCGCATCACCTTCGCCTGAAATCGTCCATTTCTCCAGCGCGCCGCGTTTTACGTCAAACATCGGCTTGTTCATATTGAAGGGCTGGCCGTTGATTTTATTGCCCTGATGGAAATCCCAGGCGGTGGAAGTCGGTTGAGGCGCGCCGCCATGTTGATGGTGATCCATTCCCTGATGGCCGGACGTCTTCTGATGCGCATCTTCCGGCATTTTCATGCCCGCATGCTGATCCCTATCCATGCCCGCCATCGCCTTCATGCCATAGCGATCCATCAGCTGCTGCATGCCCAGCCGATCGAGCTGCGGGTCCATGCTGAGCTGCAGCCAGCGGTTAGTGATGCCCTCGCTGGACGGAACCGGCGGTAGCGCCACCAGCGCATCGGGCAGCGTGCCGCTGGCCTGCACCTGGAGCGGCTGAATGCGCAGCAGCGGCAACGGCTGGTCGAACGGCGCCAGCGTCATGCCCATCTGCTTAACCGGCAGCGTAGTCAGATCAAACGATTTGCCGTCGTGCGTATCCACCAGCACTTCAAAACGTTCGCCCGGCAGCAGCGACAGCGTCTCAAGGCGAACCGGCTCGGCCAGCAGGCCGCCGTCGCTGGCAATGACATACAGCGGCCGGCGATCGCTGGTGGTTAACTGTAGAGAGCGTGCATTACAGCCGTTGAGCAGGCGCAAACGCAGCCAGCCGCGCGGCACCGCCTGCTGTGGATACTCAACGCCGTTGGTTAGCATCATGTCGCCAAACCAGCCCACCGCCGCGCGCATCACGTTGAGCTGATAATCGATGCGTTTGCCATCGGCAGTCAGCTGCTTGTCCTGAAACACCAGCGGCAAATCGTCGATGCCCCACTGTTTTGGCAGCAGCAGTTGCTCTGCCTCAATGTCCTGCACCAGCACCAGTCCGGCCAGTCCCTGCGCCACCTGATAGCCGCTGCGGCCGTGCGTATGCGGATGAAACCAACAGGTGGCGGCGGGCTGATCCGGCGTGATGCTGACGCTGCGCTGTTCGCCCGGCGCCAGCAGCGCATGCGGCCCACCATCGACCTCGCCGGGAATCAATAAACCGTGCCAGTGCAGCGTGGTCGCTTCCGGCAGCTGATTATGCAACGTGATGGTGGTACGTTTACCGCGCTCCAGTTGCAGTGCAGGTCCGAGTAAATTGCCGTTGTAGCCCCAGCTGGGTACAGCATTGCCGCGCCACTGACTGGTGCCAGTCTGCATACGCAGTGTGATCGTGCCGCGCGCGTCAGGCGTCAGCAGATCGGGAATCGGCAACATCGGGCGCGTTTGTGCCAGTGCGCGCTGGCTCCACAGCGGCAGCGCACCGGCGGCGCTGAGGGCAGCGGTGAGTTTGAGGAAATCACGGCGTAGCATCGGGCATCCTTATAACGGAGGTCAGCATGCAGCATAAACCTTTCCCCAGCGGCAAGGTCAAGCCTGGTGCAGCGGCTGAGCTGAAAAAAGCGTCACCGGCAATGAAATTTGGCTGTAGAGTATGCGCAACTGTGCTAACGTCAGGCCAATTACGACACGATGAGAATAATTATGAAGAAAAGCATTAAGGTCCTGCTGTTAGCCGGGCTGCTTGGCTTCTCCTCCACCAGTTTTGCCCTGAGCGAATCGGAAGCAGAAGATTTAGCCGATCTCACCGCCGTTTTTGTCTATCTCAAAAACGACTGCGGCTATCAGGATTTGCCTGATGCGCAGATCCGCAAAGCGCTGGTGTTTTTCGCCCAGCAGAATCGTTGGGATTTAAGCAACTACAGCAACTACAACATGAAGTCGCTTGGCGAAGACAGCTACCGCGATTTGAGCGGCATCGCCATCGCTAACGACAAGAAGTGTAAGTCACTGGCTCGCGACTCCCTCAGCCTGCTCGCCTACGTCAAATAACCCCCGCTGCGTCCGCTCTCTGGCCACTGATTTGCCCGTGCAACCCGGGGCGGAGTTAGCTATGATGTGCCGCCCGTTTTCATGGCGATGTCATAGAAAGGAGAGCCCCACCATGACACAGAATGAGATGTGGTTTGAAACGCTGCACCCCGGTTTCGGTCAATATTTCACGGTTGATGACGTGCTCTACCGTGAGAAAACCGCGCATCAGGATCTGATCATTTTTCAGAACGCTGCGTTCGGGCGCGTGATGGCGCTGGATGGCGTGGTGCAAACCACCGAGCGTGATGAGTTTATCTATCACGAAATGATGACGCATGTGCCGCTGCTGGCGCACGGCGCGGCCAAAAAGGTGCTGATTATCGGCGGTGGCGACGGCGCCATGCTGCGCGAAGTATCGCGTCACACCGCAATCGAACAGATCACCATGGTGGAAATTGACGCTGGCGTGGTCACCTTCTGCAAACAGTATCTGCCTAATCACAGCGCGGGTGCCTATGACGATCCTCGTTTCAATTTGGTGATCGACGACGGTGTTAACTTCGTGACGCAAACCGCCGAAAAATTTGATGTGATCATCTCTGACTGTACCGATCCTGTCGGTCCGGGCGAGAGCCTGTTCACCTCTGAATTTTATGCCGGTTGCAAACGTGCCCTTAATGAAAATGGCATCTTTGTGGCGCAGAATGGCGTCTGTTTCCTGCAGCAGGATGAAGCGCTCAACAGCCATCGCAAGTTGAGCCACTATTTCAGCGATGTTAGCTTTTATCAGGCGGCGATTCCGACCTATTACGGCGGCATCATGACCTTCGCCTGGGCGAGCGATAATCCGGCATTGCGCCAGCTGGACGCCGCCACCTTGCAACACCGTTTTACGGCCGCAGGCCTGAACTGCCGCTACTATAATGCGGCGATCCACACCGGCAGCTTTGCTCTGCCGCAATACTTGCTAAACGCCCTTGCTGACCAGGCATGATGGGCACGACTCTGGGGGGTAATGACCATTGCAGAAGCTGAAACTTCACGGCTTTAACAACCTGACCAAGAGCCTGAGCTTTTGTATTTACGATATCTGCTACGCGCACAGCGAAGCCGAGCGCGATGGCTATATCGCCTATATTGATGAGCAGTACAACGCCACGCGCCTGACCGAAATTCTTACGGA
This sequence comes from Duffyella sp. Ts4, assembly GCF_051851875.1. Classification (NCBI taxonomy): domain Bacteria; kingdom Pseudomonadati; phylum Pseudomonadota; class Gammaproteobacteria; order Enterobacterales; family Erwiniaceae; genus Duffyella; species Duffyella sp. Ts4. The sequence goes on from NZ_JBLYPN010000005.1 coordinate 73,618, forward strand.
AACCTGCTCGATTATTGGCGCTAATGTGCTGAACATCGCGCGCCAGGATTATGAACCGCAAGGTGCCAGCGTGACTATTCTGGTCAGTGAGGAGCCGGTGGATCCAAAAGATATCGATACATCAGAGCATCCTGGCCCGCTACCGAACTCGGTGGTGGCGCACCTCGATAAAAGCCACATCTGCGTGCATACCTATCCGGAAAGCCATCCGGAAGGCGGGCTTTGTACCTTTCGCGCCGATATTGAGGTTTCAACCTGTGGCGTGATTTCGCCACTGAAGGCGCTGAACTACCTGATTCATCAGCTGGAATCGGACATCGTGACCATTGACTATCGCGTGCGCGGTTTTACCCGCGATATCAACGGCGTAAAACACTTCATCGATCATGAGATCAACTCAATACAGAACTTTATGTCGCAGGACATGAAGGCGATGTATGACATGATGGACGTGAACGTGTACCAGGAAAATATCTTTCATACCAAGATGTTATTGAAAGAGTTCGACCTGAAACATTATCTGTTCAATACCCGGCCAGAAACGCTGACGCCGCAGGAGCACAAGCGGATTACCGATCTGCTGTGGAAAGAGATGCGCGAGATTTACTACGCGCGCAATATTCCGGCGCTGAGCTGATATCCTCATGCGTTCGCCTGCCTCGGGCGAACGCCATGGCTTAACGCCCCTGCAAAAATGCACGATAGGCCGCAATCACCGCCAGAAAATCTTCCACGCCGCAGAATGACAGGCTCTCTTCGTCATAATAATTCATGCCCTCTTCCATCCCGTCATCTTCCAGCGCCAGCTGATTGGCCCGAATCATCACCTCTTCTTCATCCATCCACAGCGTGTACTCTTTGCCGATACGCTGCCATTGCCGCACGCTGCCTTTGACCTCCTGCGCCGCCGCTTCCACCTCATCCAGCAGCGTCAGATTTTCATCGACCTCTTCATTAAACCAGTGACCCACCGCTTCATGGTCCATGGTCATGCGCACTTTCACCTTGCCGGTGATGTCGCGTAAAAATTCATATTCCATCTGCTTTACCTTCTCGTGTCGGCCTCATGCTGGTGCGCGCCGCTGGTGCAACAAACGCAGCCGCGGGCTGCGAAAGCATCATTATCGCAGCGTTGCCGACGAAAAACAGCGCTCTGCGCGACGTCAGCCAGACTGGCGCGTTTCTTGCGTAACAAAGTATGTCAGCTGAACAATTTTTCCCCTTTTCGTCCCAACGAGGCTCTGGCCATGGAACTGAAATGGTTTGAAGATTTCCTCAGCGTTGCCCGCTGCTACAGTTTTACCCGTGCCGCTGATGAGCGCCACGTGACGCAATCGGCGTTAAGCCGCCGCATTCGCCAGCTGGAAGAGTGGCTTGGCGTACCGCTGTTTGACCGCAAAACCTATCCGGTGACCCTGACGCCAGAAGGCCAGGCGTTTCTCATCACCGCTTCGGAAACCGTGCACGCCATGTTGCATCTGCGTCAGAATCTGCATCAGCGCTATAACAACCGCACCGAGGTGATTCGCTTTGCCATGTTGAATACGCTATCGCTGACTTTTTTTCCCGACTGGTTCCAGCAGGTCAATCCGCAACAGCAGCTCGGTCATGTCAGGCTGTGCGATCAGAAGCCGACCTTTGTGGAGCATATTTCGCTACTGCACGGCGGTGAAACGGACTTTCTGCTGACCTACGCGCATCCGTCGGTGACGCTGATGCAGCAACTGTCCCCTTATCCGCACCTGCCGGTTGGCCGCGAACGTGCCATCGCCGTTTGCCGCCCCGCCGCGGGCGGAGAGCCACTTTATCCGCTGCACAGTACCCAGCCGATTCCCTGGCTGAGCTACGGCCAGCACTCCTTTTTTGCCCATGCGCTGGCGCAGCTGTTGAAAGAGAAGCCGCTGCCGCTGCAGGTCATCTATGAAAATGGCATGTCGATTAACCTCAAAGCGATGGCGATGAGCGGGGTCGGGGTTGCCTGGCTGCCGTTGAGCCTGGTGAAAGCGGAACTGGCCAACGGCAGCCTGGTACGAGCCGGATCGCCATTCTGGGACATGGTGCTCGATATTCATCTCTATCGTCAGCCAGTGCTGCGCAACCGCCAGGCAGAACATCTCTGGCACAGCGCTGAACGCGCCAATCAGGCGATGCACGCCGCCTGATCGCTCGCTGCGTGCCGGGAATGCCGCCCCGTGCATGCCGCCCGCCAAACTATGCAATTTTGGAATAGGGCAGGAAAAGAACGCATTGGCCTTTTGTTATCGCCCTCCCGCATGCTGAAGATTCAGCGACGCTCCGGCGTCAGCACTATCCGCAGCACTTACCGTGGGGAATATCATGCAAGACAAAGCGTTGGTCTGGAAACGGGTTGAAGAGCATCAGGCTGAATTCTGCGCGCTGAGCGATCGCGTCTGGGGTATGCCGGAAATTTGCTATACCGAATACCGCTCGGTGGCGGAACACAGCACTATGCTGCGCCAGCAGGGGTTTCGCGTCACGGAAAACGTGGCGGATATTCCCACCGCCGTTATGGGCGAAGCGGGTGAAGGCGGGCCGATTATCGCCATTCTCGGTGAATATGACGCCCTGCCCGGATTGAGCCAGGCTTCCGGCGTCGCACACTATTCGCCGCTGCCGGGCAACGGGCAAGGTCACGGCTGCGGCCATAATCTGCTTGGCTCAGCCGCCCTGCTCGCCGCCACCGCGCTGAAAGAGTGGCTGGCCGAACGCGGTCTGCCGGGGCGGGTGCGCTATTACGGCTGCCCGGCTGAAGAAGGTGGCGCGGCTAAATCATTTATGGCACGCGCCGGTGCCTTTGACGGCGTCGACGTGGCGATCACCTGGCACCCCAGCACCCAGCATGAAGTTGCCAAACCGCTGTCGCTGGCCAATACCCGCATGGATTTCTTCTTTACCGGCCGCTCTTCGCACGCCGCCGCCTCGCCGCATCTCGGCCGCAGCGCACTGGATGCCGTGGAGCTGATGAACGTCGGCGTGCAGTACCTGCGCGAACATGTGCCGCAGGATTCACGTATTCACTACGCCATGCTCGATTCCGGCGGCATCGCGCCCAACGTGGTGCAGGCCAAAGCGGCGGTGCGTTACGCCATCCGCTCGCGCGATGTGCACGCCATGTTTGATCTCAACGAGCGGGTAAAAAAAGTGGCACAGGGCGCGGCGATGATGACCGAAACCCAGCTGGAGATCAGCATCATGAGCGCGGTCTCTAACCTGCTCGGCAATCGCCCGCTGGAGGAAACGATGCAGCGCAATCTCGAGGCGCTCGGCACCGTGCCGTTCGATCAGGCGGATTACGCCTTCGCCGCCGAGATTCAGGCGACGCTGACTGCCGAGGAGCTGGAGAGCTGCTACCGCAAATCGGGCGTTAAACCGGCGCAGCCAAAGGCGCTTAGCGACTACATTGTGCCGCTCGACAGCCACGGTGAAGTGATGATCGGTTCAACCGACGTCGGCGATGTCAGCTGGGTTATCCCCACCGTGCAGGCGCATATTCCGACCATGGCGATCGGCACGCCGGGCCACTCCTGGCAGCTTACCGCGCAGGGCAAAATGCCCGCGGCGCATAAAGGGTTAGCGCACGTTGCTAAAGTCATGGCCGCCACCGCGGTTGACGTGTTGACCGATCCCGCGCTGCTGGCGCAGATCAAACAGGCGCACGCCGCACAGATCAGTGAGAAACCCTATAAGTGCCCGATTCCTGCCGACGTTAAACCGCCGGTTCAGCCACGTCCTGCTGACCTGTAAACCTGGAGCCGCGATGAAATTATCTTCTCTAGCCCTGGCGCTGGCCGCCGTTACCGGCACCGCCAACGCCGCCACGCCGCCCGATTCACTGGTGATGGCGTGGAACATTGACGCCATCAGCACATGGGATCCGGCACAGATTGGCGAAGTGGTCACCAGTGAAATTTACGCCAATACCTGCGACTCGCTGGTTGATTTTGCGGTAAAAGATGAAACGCAGCTGACGCCCGGCCTGGCAAAAAGCTGGGATGTTTCTGCCGATCGCAAAACCATTACCTTTCATCTGCAGGACAACCTGAAATTTAACGACGGTTCTCCCGCCAGCGCCGGCGATCTCGCCTGGTCACTGCAACGCATCGTGAAACTTGGCTACGGCAACGCGGCCAATATCAAAGAGTATGGCTTCACCAAAGAGAACGTTGACAGCATGATTACCGCCAGCGATGACCAGACGCTGATCATCCGTTTTGATAAGGCTTACCCCACTAATCTGGTGCTGCAGGCGATCGCCGCCAACAACGTCTCTTCGCTGATTAACCGTAAACAGGTGGAGAAAGAGGCGGTTAACGGTGATTTTGGTCATAAGTATCTTGCCACGCATACCGCCTGTGTGGGTCCTTACCAGCTGGCGCGCTGGAACGCCGGTGAAGGCGTGGTGCTTCAGGCCACGCCTAATTATTGGGGCACACCGCCGAAGCTGAAGCGGGTGCTGATTCGCCACGTGGCGGAGACCGGCACCCAGCGTCTGCTGGTGATGCAGGGCGACGTGGATATCGCCCGCGATCTCTCCGCAGACGATCTGAAAACCCTCGATCAGGGCGGCAAGGTACAGGTGGCAAAAGTCCTTAAGCCGCAGCTCTTTTTCTGGAGCTTCAACAATCAGGATCCCATTTTCAAAAATGAGAAAGTGCGGCTGGCGATGCGCTATCTGATCGATTATCAGGGCCTGGCGAAAAGCGTGATGCCTTATCTCGGTGTACCGCGCGCCAGCTTTGTGCAGCTCGGTGCGTTTGGCGCGCTGGATGAGCAACAGGGGCAGCCGTTCAGCCTGGATCTGGCGAAGGCAAAACAGCTGCTGAGCGAAGCGGGCTATCCCAATGGTTTCAGCGCCTCGGTGCTGTTTGGCACCCTGCCCCACTCCGCGCCAATTGCCCAGAGCATTCAGCAGAACGCCGCCAAAGTGGGCGTGAAGCTGACGCTCGAACGCATGGCCAACGCGCAGCTGTTCAGCCGGGCGCGCGGGCGTGAGTTTCAGAGCGTAATGATGGCCTGGCAAACGTCGGTGCCGGACGCCTACGGCAACGCCTCGCGCCTGGTGTTTAATCCCGACAATCGTAAAGAGGCGCGCGCCACGCAATATCCCAGCTGGCGGGCCGCCTACTATAATGCCGGAATGAATCAGGCGGTGGAGCAGGCGCTGCTGGAACCGGATGACAGCAAACGCAGTGCGCGGTATGCCGATCTGCAACGCGAGGTGATGCAGAAAGGCCCGATGGCGATCATGTTCCAGATGTACAACAGCGCTGGAATTAATCCGGTGCTGAAGAGCTGGACGTGGAACGGCTTCCGCGTCTGGTACGGTGCGGCAACGAAATAACGGAGGCAGCAATGGCGCAGACTCTCCCGGTTTCCCATCCGGCCGCACCTTCCCTGTTCTGGCGGCGTTCACGCACGCTACTGCGCGGCGGGCTATCGATTTTCTGCACCCTGCTCGGACTGGCAGCGCTGACCTTTTTTATCGGTCGGCTGCTGCCCATCGATCCAGTGGTGGCGATCATCGGCGATAACGCCAGTCAGGAAGCGTACGATCGGATGTTTCACCAGCTCGGGCTGGATCAGCCGCTGTGGCAGCAGTTTATCGACTATATCACTCAGCTGGCGCGGCTCGATTTTGGCATCGCGCTGACCACCAGCCAGCCGGTTAGCAGCGATATTCTGCGCGTGTTTCCAGCCACGCTGGAGCTGGCGACCCTGGCGGCGCTGATTGGCGTCGGCTTCGGCATTCCGGCGGGCGTGTTATCCGCGATGTATCGCAACTCGCCGTTTGACCATCTGGTGCGTTTCCTCGGCCTGCTCAGCTATTCCACGCCCCATTTCTGGCTGGGTTTGATGGGATTGCTGCTGTTTTACGCCACGCTTGGCTGGATCGGCGGCCCGGGACGCATCGATTTTATCTATGAGTTCGATCTGCAACCGGTCACCGGCTTCTGGCTGATCGACAGCGCGTTGAGCGGTAACTGGGCGATGTTCAAAAACGTCTTCGGCCATATCATTCTGCCAGCGTCGATTCTTGGCCTGAGCTCGCTCGCCTATATCAGCCGTATGACGCGCAGTTTTATGCTGGAACAGCTGTCGCAGGAATACATTATCACCGCGCGGGTTAAAGGGCTGTCGTGGTCGCGCTGCGTCTGGGGACATGCGCTGCGCAATATCGCCGTGCCGACGCTGACCGTGGTGGCGCTGTCGTGGGCGTGGCTGCTGGAAGGCGCAGTGCTCACCGAAACGGTGTTTGCCTGGCCCGGTTTTGGCCGCTATCTCACCAATGCGCTGCTGGCGGGCGACATGAATGCGGTGGTCGGCTGTACGCTGCTGACCGGCGCCATCTTTGTGCTGCTCAACCTGGTTTGCGATCTGCTCTATCGCCTGTTCGATCCCCGCACGCGTCAGGAGGAAAAATGACCGATTCCGTTAATCGCGCCACACCCACAACCCTGCGCAGCTGGATACGAGCGCCCGCACCGGCGACGCCGTTTCAGGCACGTATGCAGCAGATGTGGCTACAGTGGCATCGCTTCTGCGCGAACCACTCGGCGCTATTCGGCCTGCTGGTGCTGCTGGTGATTGCCCTTGCGGCACTGTTTGCCCCGCTGCTGGCCACTCACGATATTTATGCTCAGGATCTGGCGCACCGGTTGCAACCCCCTTCCGCCGATAACTGGCTCGGCACCGATGAACTGGGGCGCGATATTTACAGCCGCCTGCTCTTTGGCGCGCGCATCACGCTCTATATTGCTGGCCTGACCGCCATGATTATCACGCCGCTGGGGCTGATCGTCGGCACCAGCGCAGGCTATATCGGCGGCTGGGTCGATACCTTGCTGATGCGCATCGTCGATATTTTTCTCGCCTTTCCCAGCCTGATTCTGGCGCTGGCCTTTGTCGCCGCGCTGGGTCCGGGCATTGAAAACGCCATTATCGCCATCGCAATCTCATCCTGGCCGCCGATTGCGCGTCTGGCACGGGCGGAGACGCTCTCGGTGCGCAAGATGGATTACATCGCGGCGGTCAGGCTGCAGGGCGCTTCGTCGTGGCACATTATTTTGCGTCATATCATGCCGATGTGCCTGCCGTCGGTGGTGGTGCGCGTCACCATGAATATGGCCGCTATTATTCTCACCGCCGCCGGGCTGGGGTTTCTCGGATTGGGCGCGCAGGCGCCCAGCCCGGAATGGGGCGCGATGCTCGCCTCCGGTCGCGAATTTATGCTGAACCACGGTTTGATTGCCGCCATCCCCGGTTTAGCGATTCTTTTTACCAGCCTGGCCTTCAACCTGTTGGGTGATGGCCTGCGCGATGTGATGGATCTGCGCCATGAATAACAGCCTGCTGGAAGTGGAAGATCTCAACATTATTTTCAAGGGTGCGCATCAGGAGCAGCATGCGGTGCGCAACGTCTCGTTTCGCGTTGGCCGTGAAAAGCTGGCAATCGTTGGCGAGTCGGGATCGGGCAAATCGCAAACCTGCCGCGCGCTGCTGAAGCTGACGCCGAAAGCGGGCCGTATTGAGGCCACCCGCATGCAGTTTGACGGCATCGACCTGCTGGCCGCCAGTGAAAAGCAGATGCGTAGCCTGCGCGGCAACCGTATATCAATGATTTTGCAGGACCCGAAGTTTTCACTTAACCCGCTGATGCGTATTGGCGATCAGGTCGCGGAAGCCTATCGCCTGCATAGCAAGGTGAGCCAGCGCGAGGCGCAGAAGCGGGCGTTGCAGATGCTGGAAGCGGTGCACATTCGCGACGTGGAAAAAGTGTACCGGCTTTATCCGCATGAAATTTCAGGCGGCATGGGCCAGCGGGTGATGATTGCCATGATGCTGATCCCGGAACCCGACCTGATTATCGCCGATGAGCCGACCTCGGCGCTTGACGTCACCGTGCGCCAGCAGGTGCTGGCGATTCTTGATGAGTTGCTGGCGCGCCGCAATACCGGCCTGCTCTTTATCAGCCACGACTTGAATCTGGTATCGCGTTTCTGCGATCGCGTGCTGGTGATGTATGCCGGCCGCATCGTGGAAGAGATTGCCGCTGCCGATCTACACAATGCGCGGCATCCTTACACCCAGGCGCTGCTGGCCAGCCAGCCACGTTTGCATCAGCCGGTGGAGATGCTCAGCGTGCCAACGCGCGATGCCGCCTGGCTGCAGGGGCCCGCCTGGCGAAATGGAGTGCTGGTATGATGATTCCCTCTCAACAACGCCGACTGGAAACGGTCGATCTTAGCATCGCCTTTGGCGAAGGCGCGCAGCGTCGTCAGGTGGTCAGCAACGTCAGTTTTACCCTGGCCGATGGCGACAGCTATGGGCTGATCGGCGAATCGGGCTGCGGCAAATCGACCATTCTGCGCGCGCTTGCCGGGCTGAATACGGACTATCACGGCGCTATTTTGTTTGATAACCGCGAAGAGCAGCCGGTGCGCAACAAGGCGTTTTATCGCCGGGTGCAGATGGTATTTCAGGATCCTTATGCCTCACTGCATCCGCGCAAAATGGTTTACGCCACGCTACGTGAACCGCTGCAGTTGCACCAGCTGGATCGTCATGAGGAGCGCATTAGCGAGGTGTTGCTGGCGGTGGGGTTGAACGACAGCTATCGCTACCGGTATCCACATCAGCTTTCTGGCGGCCAGCGTCAGCGGGTAGCGATTGCCCGTGCGCTGATCGTTGAGCCTTCGGTACTGCTGCTGGATGAGCCCACCTCGGCGCTGGATGTGTCGGTACAGGCGGAAATTCTCAACCTGTTCAGCACGCTGCGCCGTCGCCGCCAGCTGACCTATTTGATGGTGACTCACGATCTGGCGGTGGTAACGCACCTGTGTGAACGGGTGGCGATTATGCATCAGGGCGCGCTGCTGGAAGAGCTGAGCGCCGATGCGCTGCGGCGCGGCGATGCGCAGCAACCTTATACGCGGCAGTTTCTTGCCGCCAGTGAAGCCTGAGGAGCAGCCATGACAGTGATCGACACGCTGGCCGCGTGGTGCGCGCGGCCACATCACTTCAGCGATCGTGCACGCCAGTTAGCGCGTGAAGCGATTGCCGATACCCTTGCCTGCCTGTATGCCGGGCGTCACGATTTTTCCAGCCGCGCGGTGCAACAGGCGTGGGCCAGTCAGGCCACACAGCCTGCCGCCATTGTCGCGCTGCTCAACGGCACCGCCGCGCACGCCATCGATTATGATGATAATTTTACGCCGGGCATGAGCCATGCGTCTGCCGTGCTGGTGCCCGCGCTACTGGCGGTGGCACTGGAGGATGACCGCGACGGCGAGGCGCTGGTGCAGGCGTATCTGATCGGCTTGCAGGCGCAGGCGTGGATTGGCGATGTGGTCTCAGCCACTCATTACACCGCAGGCTGGCACGGCACCTCAACCGTGGGCTGCATCGGCACAGCGGCCGGCGTCGCCTGGTTAAAACAGCACGATCGGGCGGGCATTGCGCGAACGCTGAGTATCGCGGTCAGCCTCGCCAGCGGCGTGAAAGGCCAGTTTGGTACGCCGCTAAAGCCGTTTCATGCCGGGATGGCGGCGCGCAATGCGGTGGAAGCCGCACAGCTGGCGGCTACTGGCATGCACGGACGGTTCGATATTATCGAAGGAGAACAGGGGTTTGCTGCGCTTTATGCCGGTCAGGCATTCTCCCCAGCCATGCTGCATCACTGGTTGCAGCCGCAGCCGCATGTAATTGAGCAGGTTGGCGTCCTGCCGAAAAAGCATCCCTGCTGCGGCTCTACCCATCGCGTGCTGGATGCGATTGCCGATCTGCAAGCCGAGCACGGGTTTCATGATGAGCAGGTCGCAGCAGTGCATTGTAAGGTAGGCATCGCTAATCTGCGTAACCTCGCCTATCCCCTGCCCGGCGATGAGATGCAGGCGCGTTTCTCCATGCCCTATTGCGTGGCGACGCAGTTGGCTAACGGCGCGCTGAGCGTCAACGATTTTACTGCCGCACGCGTCGCCATGGTCAGCGCGGATAAACTGAAGCGAATTACTATGGAGAGCTGGAGCGCGGTGGATGAAGCGGAAGGCGTCAATTTACCGCATTGCGTAACGGTAACCTTAAGCGATGGCCGTCACCTGTATGCTGAGCGGCTTAGCGCGGCAGGTGCGCTGGGTGATCCCTTTACCGAGGCCGAACGGCTGAAAAAGTTTATCGATTGCTGCAGCGAGCTGCGCGATGCGCAGGTGATATGGCAACGGCTGGCAGCGCTGGAGCAGCAGCCCCAGCTGCGGTTTTTACGCAAAATGCTGGTATAAAAAAAGGGCCGCATTAGCGGCCCTTGTTACAACGAAATAGCGATCAGACTGCGGTCTGGAAGATCACGTTGTCTGCTTTATCAGTGTACTGCGACAGCTGATCAAAGTTCAGATAGCGATAGGTATCAACCGCAGTTTTATCCACCTGCGCCATGAACTGTTGATATTCGTCCGGCGTAGGCAATTTACCCAGCAGTGAAGCGACCGCCGCCAGCTCCGCCGAGGCGAGGAAGACGTTGGCACCATTACCGAGACGGTTCGGGAAGTTACGCGTAGAGGTAGAAACTACCGTAGCGCCATCCGCGACGCGCGCCTGGTTCCCCATGCAGAGTGAACAGCCTGGAATCTCAATACGCGCACCGCTTTTACCAAAGACGCTGTAGTAGCCCTCTTCAGTCAGCTGCGCGGCATCCATTTTAGTCGGCGGCGCAACCCACAGACGGGTTGGCAGCTGGCCTTTGTGGCTGTCGAGCAGTTTGCCGGCGGCGCGGAAGTGGCCGATGTTGGTCATGCAGGAGCCGATAAAGACTTCATCGATTTTCTCACCCTGCACATCCGACAGCAGACGCGCGTCGTCCGGATCGTTTGGTGCGCACAGAATAGGCTCTTTGATCTCCGACAGATCGATATCGATCACCGCGGCATAATCAGCATCTGCATCGCCTTCCAGCAGCTGCGGATCGGCCAGCCATTTCTCCATGCCCTGAATACGGCGCTCCAGCGTACGGCGATCGCCGTAACCTTCGGAGATCATCCACTTCAGCAGCACAATGTTGGAGTTGAGGTATTCGATAATCGGATCTTTGCCCAGCTTGATGGTACAGCCTGCCGCCGAACGCTCTGCCGATGCATCGGAAAGCTCAAACGCCTGCTCTACTTTCAGATCTGGCAAGCCTTCAATCTCAAGAATGCGGCCAGAGAAGATGTTTTTCTTACCTTTCTTCTCAACGGTCAGCAGACCCTGCTTAATGGCATAGAGTGGGATCGCATGCACCAAATCACGCAGCGTGATACCCGGCTCCATTTTACCTTTGAAGCGAACCAGCACCGATTCCGGCATATCCAGCGGCATAACGCCGGTTGCCGCGGCAAACGCCACCAGTCCAGAACCGGCCGGGAAAGAGATGCCGATCGGGAAACGGGTGTGTGAATCACCACCGGTACCAACGGTATCCGGCAGCAGCATGCGGTTCAGCCAGCTGTGGATAATGCCGTCGCCTGGACGCAGCGAGACACCGCCGCGGTTCATGATGAAGTCTGGCAGCGTGTGGTGCGTGGTGACATCCACCGGCTTTGGATAGGCCGCGGTATGGCAGAAAGACTGCATCACCAGATCGGCTGAGAAGCCAAGGCAGGCGAGATCTTTCAGCTCATCGCGGGTCATCGGCCCGGTGGTATCCTGCGAGCCGACCGAGGTCATTTTAGGCTCGCAATACTGACCTGGACGGATGCCATCAACGCCACAGGCGCGGCCAACCATTTTCTGCGCCAGCGAGAAGCCACGGCTGCTGGCCACCACGTCTTTTGCCTGCACAAACACATCACTGTGCGGCAGGTTCAGCGCTTCACGCGCACGGGTTGTCAGACCACGACCAATGATCAGTGGAATACGGCCGCCGGCACGGACTTCATCAAGCAACACATCGGTTTTCAGCGTAAAGCTGGCCAGCAGTTCACCCGTTTCATGGTGCAACACTTCCCCTTTGTAAGGGTAAATATCGATCACGTCGCCGGTGTTCAGGTTATCCACGTCCACTTCGATCGGCAGTGCGCCTGCGTCTTCCATCGTATTGAAGAAGATCGGTGCAATTTTACCGCCGAGTACCACGCCGCCGCCTTTCTTGTTCGGCACGTTAGGGATGTCGTCACCCATAAACCAGAGCACCGAGTTAGTGGCTGATTTACGTGAGGAACCGGTACCGACAACGTCGCCAACATAAGCCAGCGGGAACCCTTTCGCCTGCAGCGCCGCGATCTGTTTGATCGGGCCAACATTGCCTGGCTCATCCGGCTCAATGCCTTCGCGTGCGTTTTTCAGCATCGCCAGGGCATGCAGTGGAATATCAGGGCGTGACCAGGCATCCGGTGCAGGAGAGAGATCGTCGGTGTTGGTTTCGCCGGTGACTTTGAAAACGGTAACGGTGAGTTTTTCGGCCAATTTAGGACGCGAAAGGAACCACTCTGCCTCGGCCCAGGATTTCATGACCTGCTGCGCGTAGCTGTTACCCGCTTTCGCTTTCTCTTCGACATCGAAGAAGTTGTCAAACATCAGCAGCGTGTGGGAAAGGGCCTTCGCCGCGCCAGGTGCTAATGCAGCATCATCCAGCGCGTCGATCAGCGGATGAATGTTATAACCGCCCTGCATGGTGCCCAGCAGCTCTACGGCTTTTTCAGGTGATACCAGAGGAGAGGTTGCTTCGCCTTTGGCGATCGCCGCCAGGAAACCCGCTTTTACATAGGCCGCTTCATCAACGCCTGGCGGAACACGATTGATCAATAAATCAGATAAGAATTCTTCTTCACCCGCTGGCGGGTTTTTCAGCAGTTCAACCAGCGCGGCCATTTGGGATGCATCTAACGGTTTAGGAACAATTCCCTGGGCTGCACGCTCGGCAACGTGCTTACGGTATTCTTCTAGCACGACGTTCTCCTCGCTCTCATTGTAAAAGGCTTCCCGGTCACCTGATTCACCACGCTGTGATTGATCCTTGTAGGGTAAGGTGCCCGGTTTCGCGTCGGCCAGCATAGCAGCATTTCGCCTGTTTGTTAATCCGTTTACAAAAAAGCAACATTTCCACCTCAAACCTAACCTGCTGATTTCATAGCAACAGCGCGTTGAAAAGTGCGCTCACATGAAAAAAAATTATCTAACAGCACACTTTATTAAAATTTGCTGATGGTTAGGCGTGCACCGGGTGCTCCACACATTCGGTGATGAGAAAGATGCGTGTATCAATAACGTTATTTTTATTTTTTTAACTCAAACATAACAAAATAACGTTGCCTGCTATATCAGTTCTCTTTATTTAAGACCGTTCTTAATTGAATAACGCTATTTAATAAGAAATAAAAAACAAAGCAAAAAAAGCACACTTTAATTTAATTCCCTTTATCTCTTCCTATTGCAAGAAAATAGAGATGGGTTATTTTTAGCAATATAAACCCTGTCGCGCTGCCCTGTCCCGGAGAAAATATGAAAAGCAAAAAAGAGAGAAGCATTATTGAAAGCTACGATGGAATAAGTGATAAAAAAGATCGCTGTAATAATCCTGAGCAAGGGGAATTAGCCGTCGCAAAAAAAAGCGATATTCATGCCTCGCTGCAAAAGACGATTGAAATCATTGCGCCCTTAAATATGGATGTTTTAATTGAGGGAGAAACCGGCACGGGAAAAGATCGGATTGCGTGCCAGCTTTATCAACTTTCCGGTCGAACCGGTGATTTTGTTCCGGTGAACTGCGCAGCCATTCCTGACACGCTGGCCGAAAGCGAACTGTTTGGCGTTGTTTCCGGTGCCTTCACCGATGCTCGTACCGCGCGGGCTGGTTATATTGAAGCGGCTAATCACGGCGTGCTGTTTCTCGATGAAATCGACAGCATGCCGTTAAACGTTCAGGCAAAGTTATTGCGCGTGCTGGAGACGCGTTCGGTTCACCGTTTGGGCAACACACGCTCGGTGATGCTTGATCTGCGCATCATCGCCTCTGCGCAGTGCAACCTGCAAACCCTGGTGGAACAGGGCCGCTTTCGCCGCGATCTCTTTTTTCGGCTCTCAACGCTGAAAATCCTGGTGCCAGCGCTACGGGATCTGCCGGTCCATATTTTGCCGATGTTTGAACAATTTTGCCGCGAGGCAGCAGAGCGCCTCAACCTGCGCTTTCCGCCGCGTGTGCCAGAGCTCGATTTACGCCTGTTAACACATCCCTGGTCCGGCAATATTCGCGAGCTCAAAGCGGCAGCTGAGCGTTATGTGTTGGGCATCGATCCGTTGCTACCTGAAGTCTCGCCCTTGCCCGCCTCACGATGTCAGCTAAAAAGTCGGCTAGAGGTAATTGAGAAAAACATGATTGCTGAATCTCTCAGACGCCATCGTTATAAGATTGAACCCGTTATTGATGAGCTGGGTATTCCTCGCCGTACTTTTTATAACCGAATAAAGAAGCTGGATATATCATTAAAAGATTGAATATTTATACAGGTTATCGTTTGAGTCTGAACCTACCGCTTCTTTTCCGTCACCGCAAATAATATGGAATCATTTTCATGGGAACGCCCACGCTTATTTTTTCGTGAAAAAAATGGCACATTAACTTTAGCTCCCGTGCCATTTATTTCATTAACAGACATACCGGTTTTAATAAAATCGATATAAATCATTGCGCTATCTTTCTGTACAACGTGGCATTGCTTTTGCAATGAAAAGGCACTTACTCAAGGAGATACCATGAATACTCAAGGAATAGCATTGAACGTCGCGCGTAATGATATCGACTGGAATCAGTTTCTGCCTTTGCATTATAAAAGGCTTATCGGCTTCATTAAAAAATATATTTCCAACCGGAACGATATTGATGATATTGCCCAGACCACCTGCCTCGAGGCGCTGCGCTCCTGGCCAAGCTATGCCGGGCAGTCACGACCGGAAACCTGGTTTTTTGGCATTGCCCTGAACATTATTCGTTCGTACTATCGGCAACACTATCGTCATCTGCGCGTTGAGCCACTCAGTGAGACGATTGAGCTCACCCTAAGCAGCGGTGACGATCCTTTTGTTAACACCCTTTGCCATCAGCAGATGCAAACCGCAATACGTTATCTGGAGAAGCAACCGGCGAACATCAGCGCCATGATGGAAATGATTATTGATGAGGGCTGCTACCAGGATATTGCGCTGGCACAGTCCATTCCGGTGGGGACGGTTCGTTCCCGCTTGTCACGCACGCGAGAGGCGCTGCGGCAGGCAATTAAATAAAAAACGGCTCCCGATGGGAGCCGCTTGATCAGCCTGAGCGAAGCGTTATTTCTTTTTCGCTTTAGCGTTTGGCAGATCGGTAATGCTGCCTTCAAAGATTTCAGCAGACAGGCCAACAGACTCATGCAGCGTTGGGTGAGCATGAATGGTCAACGCGATATCTTCAGCGTCACAGCCCATTTCAATCGCCAGGCCAATTTCGCCCAGTAGCTCACCGCCGTTAGTACCGACAACGGCACCACCGATAACGCGATGGGTCTCTTTGTCAAAGATCAGCTTGGTCATGCCATCAGCACAGTCTGATGCAATAGCACGGCCCGATGCAGCCCACGGGAAGGTAGCGGTTTCGTAGCTGATGCCTTTCTCTTTGGCTTCTTTTTCGGTCAGACCCACCCAGGCAACTTCTGGCTCGGTATAGGCGATCGATGGAATGACTTTCGGATCGAAGTAATGTTTCTTACCGGAAATCACTTCAGCAGCGACGTGGCCTTCATGGACACCTTTGTGGGCCAGCATTGGCTGTCCAACGATGTCACCGATAGCATAGATGTGCGGCACGTTGGTGCGCATCTGTTTGTCGACGCGAATAAAGCCGCGATCGTCAACCTCAACGCCCGCTTTGCCTGCATCCAGACCTTTGCCATTTGGCACACGACCGATAGCAACCAGCACGGCATCATAACGCTGCGCTTCCGCCGGTGCCTTTTTACCTTCCATCGATACGTAAATACCATCTTCTTTGGCTTCGACAGCGGTAACTTTGGTTTCCAGCATCAGGTTAAACTGTTTTTCGATGCGTTTGGTGAACACCTTAACCACATCTTTATCTGCGGCCGGGATCACCTGGTCGAACATCTCAACCACATCAATCTCTGAACCCAGCGCATAGTAAACGGTCGCCATTTCCAGGCCGATGATACCACCGCCCATGACCAGCATACGCTTAGGCACTTCCTTGAGTTCCAGCGCGGCGGTGGAATCCCATACGCGCGGGTCATCATGAGGAATAAACGGCAGCTGAATCGGACGAGAACCGGCAGCGATGATCGCGTTATCGAAGTTAATCGTGGTTGCGCCGTTTTCTCCTTCTACTACCAGCGTATTGGCACCGGTGAATTTGCCCAGACCGTTAACCACTTTGACTTTACGGCCTTTCGCCATGCCAGCCAGGCCACCGGTCAGCTGGTTGATGACTTTCTCTTTCCAGCTGCGGATTTTGTCGATATCAGTCTGCGGCTGACCAAACACCACGCCGTGTGCTTCGAGTGCTTTCGCTTCTTCGATAACTTTTGCTACGTGAAGCAGCGCTTTCGAAGGGATACAGCCTACGTTGAGACAGACGCCGCCCAGCGTGCTGTAACGTTCGACTAATACGGTCTCCAGACCTAAATCAGCGCAACGGAAGGCTGCAGAGTAACCTGCAGGACCAGCCCCAAGTACCACGACCTGAGTTTTAATCTCTGTACTCATCATGACCTCTTAGTTAACTTTCCGGCTATCCTCAACTGCGCCTGCCAGCATGGTCAGCGGTGCATCCCCTTCGTTTGGCGAGCAGATAATCTGTCGCTGCCTGAAGTGATACTGTCCGGCGGCTACGCCAGCGCACATGAGAATATTAAAATTTGTCCGGCACGTTTTCACCGCAAGAGTTTACAGAATTGTTAATGAACTGCAAACCGCTTGATACGAAACGCGTTCAACAACCTTGTCGACTATGAATATTGCAGTCGGCTATGAGAAGGCCGGCAAATTGCCGGCCTTTTTACTGTTACATCACCAGACGACGGATATCCGCCATGATGGTGGCGATGTATGCCGCGAAGCGGGCACCCGCCGCACCGTCGATGACGCGATGGTCAAACGACAGTGACAGTGGCAGCATCAGACGCGGTACAAACTCTTTACCGTTCCACACTGGCTTCATGGATGACTTAGAGACACCCAGGATAGCCACTTCAGGTGCGTTGACGATTGGCGTAAACGCCGTACCGCCAATGCCGCCGAGGCTGGAGATGGTGAAACAGCCGCCCTGCATATCCGATGCGGTCAGCTTGCCGTCACGCGCTTTTTTGGAGATCACTGACAGTTCGCGTGAAAGCTCGATGATGCCTTTCTTGTTCACATCCTTGAACACCGGCACAACCAGACCATTTGGCGTATCAACTGCAACGCCGATATTGATATATTTCTTCAGCGTCAGCTTCTGCGCATCTTCAGACAGTGAACTGTTAAAGCGTGGGAACTCTTCCAGCGCTTTAGCCACCGCCTTCATAATGAACACCAGCGGCGTGATTTTCACATCCAGCTTGCGCTTCTCGGCTTCAACGTTCTGCTGCTTACGGAAGTCTTCAACTTCGGTAATGTCCGCTTCGTCGTGCTGCGTAACGTGTGGGATCACCACCCAGTTACGGCTCAGGTTAGCACCAGAAATTTTCTGGATACGCCCCAGCTCGACTTCTTCGATTTCACCAAACTTGCTGAAGTCCACCTTCGGCCATGGCAGCATGCCCGGCAATCCACCGCCGGTTGCCGCGGCTGGTGCGGTTTCTGCGCGTTTAACCGCATCTTTGACATAAGACTGCACGTCTTCTTTCAGGATACGGCCTTTGCGGCCGGTGCCTTTGACTTTTGCCAGGTTTACGCCAAATTCACGGGCGATGCGGCGGATAACCGGCGTCGCATGCACGTAGGCATCATTTTCAGCAAAGTCGTTTTTAGCATCGGCTTTCGGCGCAGCAGGTGCTGGCGCTGCTTTCTGCTCGGTTTTGGTCGGTGCAGCGTCTTCTTTCTTCGCTGCCGGAGCCGATGCGGCTGGCGCGGCGCCTTCCACTTCGAACACCATGATCAGCGAGCCGGTGCTGACTTTATTGCCGGTAGAGATTTTGATCTCTTTGACGGTGCCAGCAAACGGCGCAGGCACTTCCATTGAGGCTTTATCGCCCTCAACGGTAATCAGTGACTGTTCAGCAGCCACTTTGTCGCCGACTTTAACCATGATTTCCGTCACTTCGACTTCATCACCGCCAATGTCTGGTACTTCAACATCTTTCGCGCCGCTGGCAGCAGCCGGTGAAGCCGCCGCTTCTTCTTTCAGCTCAGGTTTCGGTGCGTCGGCAGGCGCGCTGCCTGCCGCTTCGAATACCATGATCAGTGAACCGGTGCTGACTTTATCGCCGGTAGAGATTTTAATCTCTTTCACCGTGCCCGCGAACGGTGCCGGAACTTCCATTGACGCTTTGTCACCTTCCACGGTGATCAGTGACTGCTCAGCTTCAACGCTGTCGCCCACTTTCACCAGGATTTCGGTCACTTCAACTTCATCAGAACCGATGTCCGGCACGTTGACGTCTTTGCTTTCTGCCGCAGCAGCTGGAGCCGCTTTCGCTTCTGATTTCGGTGCGTCTTCTGCCGGTGCTTTTTCAGCAGGCGCAGCTTCAGCTGCACCCTCTGCTTCAAAGATCATGATCAGCTTACCGGTTTCGACTTTGTCGCCAGCGGCTACTTTGATCTCTTTAACCACACCCGCCTGCGGCGAAGGCACTTCCATCGACGCTTTATCACCTTCAACGGTGATCAGCGACTGCTCAACGTCAACTTTGTCGCCAACTTTCACCAGAATTTCGGTGACTTCCACTTCATCTGCACCGATATCCGGTACGTTGATTTCGATAGCCATTACTTTCTTACCTCTTATGCCAGACGCGGGTTAACTTTATCTGCATCGATTTCGAATTTCTGGATCGCTTCCGCAACCACTTTCTTATCGATTTCACCGCGTTTAGCCAGTTCACCCAGTGCGGCAACCACAACATAAGTGGCATCCACTTCGAAGTGATGACGCAGATTTTCGCGGCTGTCTGAACGGCCATAGCCGTCAGTGCCCAGAACGCGATAATCGCTTGCTGGAATGTAGCTACGCACCTGCTCAGCGAACAGCTTCATGTAGTCGGTTGATGCCACAGCTGGCGCATCGTTCATCACCTGAGCGATGTAAGGCACGCGCGCTTCTTCCGTTGGATGCAGCATGTTCCAGCGCTCACAATCCTGGCCATCACGCGCCAGTTCGGTGAACGAGGTCACGCTGTAAACGTCAGAGCCGATACCGTAATCCTTCGCCAGAATCTCAGCGGCTTCGCGCACGTGGCGCAGGATTGAACCGGAGCCCAGCAGCTGGACTTTGCCTTTGCTGCCTTCAAGGGTTTCCAGCTTGTAGATACCTTTACGGATACCTTCTTCCGCACCCTGCGGCATCGCAGGCATGTGGTAGTTTTCGTTCAGCGTGGTGATGTAGTAGTAGATGTTTTCCTGCGCGTCACCGTACATACGCACCAGACCGTCATGCATGATCACGGCCACTTCATAGGCGTAAGCCGGGTCGTAAGAGATGCAGTTCGGGATGGTCAGCGACTGAATATGGCTGTGGCCATCTTCGTGTTGCAGACCTTCGCCGTTCAGGGTAGTACGACCTGAGGTACCGCCGACCAGGAAGCCGCGCGCCTGTTGGTCGCCCGCAGCCCAGCAGAGATCGCCGATACGCTGGAAGCCAAACATCGAGTAATAGATGTAGAAAGGAATCATCGGCAGGTTGTTGGTGCTGTAAGACGTTGCCGCCGCCAGCCAGGATGCGCCTGCACCCAGTTCGTTGATGCCTTCCTGCAGAATCTGGCCTTTCTCATCTTCTTTATAGTAAGCAACCTGCTCGCGATCCTGCGGCGTATATTGCTGACCGTTCGGGCTGTAAATACCGATCTGACGGAACAGACCTTCCATACCGAAAGTACGCGCTTCGTCAGCCAGAATTGGCACCAGACGATCTTTGATCGACTTGTTTTTCAGCATGACGTTAAGCGCACGCACGAAGGCGATGGTGGTGGAGATCTCTTTGTTCTGCTCTTCGAGCAGCGCACGGAACTCTTCCAGCGCAGGCATTTCCAGCTTCTCGCTGAAGGTCGCCTGACGTGTTGGCAGATAGCCGTTGAGCTTTTCACGCTGACCATGCAGATAAGTGTGCTCTTCAGAACCTTTCTCGAAGGTCACATACGGCAGGCTTTCGATGTTGGCATCTTCTACCGGCACGTTGAAACGATCGCGGATATAACGCACGCCATCCATGTTCATTTTCTTCACCTGGTGGGCAATGTTTTTGCCTTCCGCAGTGTCGCCCATACCGTAACCCTTGATGGTATGCGCCAGAATCAGAACCGGTTTGCCTTTGGTATCCTGTGCTTTTTTCAGCGCCGCGTAGATTTTCTTCGGATCGTGGCCGCCACGGTTCAGCGCCCAAATCTCATCGTCGCTCATATCCTTCACCAGCGCGGCGGTTTCAGGATATTTGCCAAAGAATTTTTCGCGCACGTAAGCGCCATCGCGGGATTTGAAGGTCTGATAATCGCCGTCAACGGTTTCATTCATCAGCTGAATCAGCTTGCCGCTGGTATCTTTACGCAGCAGTTCATCCCAACGACCGCCCCAGATAACCTTGATCACTTCCCAACCGGCACCGGCAAAAATGCCTTCCAGTTCGTTGATGATTTTGCCATTGCCGGTAACCGGGCCATCAAGGCGCTGCAGGTTACAGTTAATGATAAATACCAGGTTATCCAGCTTCTCACGTGTAGCGATGGTGATGGCGCCTTTTGATTCTGGCTCATCCATTTCGCCGTCGCCGAGGAAGGCGTACACGGTTTGCTGAGAAGTATCTTTCAGGCCGCGATGCTCAAGGTATTTGAGGAACTTAGCCTGATAAATCGCGCTCAACGGACCGAGGCCCATTGACACGGTTGGGAACTGCCAGAAATCCGGCATCAGTTTTGGATGCGGATAAGAAGAGAGGCCTTTGCCGTGCACTTCCTGACGGAAGTTGTTCATCTGCTCTTCGGTCAGACGGCCTTCCAGGAAGGCGCGCGCATAGATGCCCGGAGAAATGTGGCCCTGGAAATAGACCAGATCGCCGCCATCTTTTTCGCTACGCGCACGGAAGAAGTGGTTAAAGCACACTTCATAAATCGTGGCGGAAGACTGGAAGGATGACATGTGGCCGCCCAGTTCCAGATCTTTCTTCGATGCACGCAGAACGGTCATGATGGCGTTCCAGCGGATAGCGGAACGGATACGACGTTCTAAAGTGGTGTTACCCGGGTAGTCCGGCTCATCTTCAACAGCAATGGAGTTAACGTAGTTGCTGATCGCGGTACCAGTACCAGCCGCAACCTTCACGCCGCCTTTACGAGCTTCACTCAGCACCTGATCAATCAGGAACTGTGCGCGTTCAACACCTTCTTCACGGATGACCGATTCGATCGCCTGCAGCCAGTCGCGGGTTTCGATCGGGTCCACGTCATTGTGTAAACGTTCTGACATGGGGTTAATTCCTTATCTGTGTCTATTACGTTGAATAATCAGGAGCCTGTAAACACCAGAAGGCCAGGCCCGTCGTTAATGTCGCACGGTCGTTGCCGCACGTTATTCCTTACGTTGCTGGAGACGGCGCAGAGAACGCTCACGGCGCGTCTCCTCCCGGCTTCTGTCCAGCAATATCTCCTCGATAAACGCCAGGTGGCGGTGTGAAGCTTCGCGCGCTTTTTCCGGCTCACGAGCCACAATCGCCTCAAAAATACTGGCGCGATGACCACTCACTTTCGCCAGCATTTCCCGGCGCGAGTAAAGCAATTCGAAGTTCTGTCGAACGTTTTGTTCCAGCATAGGACCCATGCTGCGCAATAAATGTAAGAGTACGACATTATGCGCAGCTTCTGTGACGGCGATCTGATACTGCATCACCGCATCCGCCTCCGCGTCGAGATCGCCACTTTCCTGCGCCTGTTGAATCTTCAGGTGGCAGTGGCGAATACGCTCCAGATCTTCATCGGTGCCTCTTAGCGCGGCGTAGTAGGCAGCGATGCCTTCCAGCGCGTGGCGGGTTTCTAAGAGATCGAACTGAGATTCAGGATGACCGGCCAGTAAGCCCACCAGCGGATCGCTGAGGCTTTGCCACAGACTCTTCTGTACGAAAGTGCCACCGCCCTGTCGGCGCAGCAGCAATCCTTTGGCTTCCAGACGCTGTATGGCTTCTCGTAAAGAGGGACGGGAAACGTCAAACTGTTTGGCAAGTTCGCGTTCAGGCAGGAGCTTCTCTCCCGGTCGCAACGTCCCTTCCATGATCAGAGACTCAAGCTGTTGCTCAATTGCGTCAGAGAGTTTGGGTTGGCGAATTTTACTATAAGCCATCTGCCCTTCTTGTTTAGCCGAACGCCAGAAGTAAATTGGTCATACCAATTTAAAAATTGAGCCGGTAAAGTAACAAAGTATTTACCTGGTGTCTATATCGCCGCCGTCTGAAACAGCGGGCAGCATCAGGCCTTATTATCACTCTGCCAGCAAGCAATTGGAGCGCGTTTTCCGGCATACTTCAAAAAATCGTGGCAACTTTTACCAAAACTTACACGCATTTAGCACCCCTGCGCTTTTCGCGTCATAAGTAAACGGGATTCGTCGCCACGCTAAATTCATGGCAAAAAAGCGTTACAGAAATGTGAAGCCGCAACGGTTTTGTCGCGAATCCTTAGCACGAAAAACGAAAGCAGGTGCAAAGCGTTTCGCTTATCACTATTCTTGTCGCCAGGGTAGCATCCGGCTGAAAACAGCACGCCTGCAACCGTAAAATATTCAATACGTTATTGTAAAAAGCACCTTACGGCTCCGGCAGGCAGTCGCCAGGGAAAACATCACATCAGTACGAGGTTTGTATGGATCAACAGCAGGGCGAAACGCTGAAGCGCGGACTTAAAAATCGCCATATTCAGCTCATCGCGTTGGGTGGCGCCGTGGGCACCGGTTTATTCCTCGGGATCGCCCAAACGATTAAGATGGCCGGGCCTTCGGTCTTACTGGGTTACGCCATCGGCGGCTTTATCGCTTTTTTGATTATGCGCCAGCTGGCCGAAATGGTGGTTGAAGAGCCCGTTGCCGGTTCATTCAGCCATTTTGCCTATAAGTACTGGGGTAATTTCGCCGGTTTCGCCTCTGGCTGGAACTACTGGGTGCTGTATGTGTTAGTGGCGATGGCGGAACTGACCGCGGTGGGCATCTATATACAGTACTGGTGGCCGGACGTACCGACCTGGGTTTCCGCGGCCATCTTCTTTGTGCTGATCAACGCCATCAATATGACCAACGTTAAAGTCTATGGCGAGCTGGAGTTCTGGTTTGCCATTATCAAAGTTGTGGCGGTGGTGGGCATGATTCTGTTTGGCGGCTGGCTACTGTTTGGTGGTCATGCCGGGCCGGAAGCTGCGGTAAGCAACATCTGGGACAAAGGCGGTTTCTTCCCGAACGGCGTGAGCGGGCTGGTCATGGCGATGGCGGTGATCATGTTCTCCTTCGGTGGCCTTGAGCTGGTCGGCATCACCGCAGCTGAAGCGGATGATCCGGAGAGAAGCATTCCTAAAGCGACTAATCAGGTCATTTATCGCATCCTGATTTTTTATATCGGCTCGCTGACCGTGCTGCTTTCGCTCTATCCGTGGACTAAAGTAGTCGAAGGCGGCAGCCCGTTCGTGATGATTTTCCACGATTTAGGCGATGCGCTGGTGGCAAACGCGCTGAACGTGGTGATCCTGACCGCTGCGCTGTCGGTCTATAACAGCTGTGTTTACTGTAACAGCCGCATGCTGTTTGGTCTGGCTCAGCAGGGCAACGGACCAAAAGCGCTGTTGAAAGTGGATCGCCGTGGCGTGCCTTACGTCGCACTGGCAGTATCTGCGCTGGCAACCGCCATCTGCGTGCTGATCAACTACATGATGCCAGGCGAAGCCTTTGGCCTGCTGATGTCGTTGGTCGTCTCTGCGCTGGTGATCAACTGGGCGATGATCAGCCTGGCGCACCTGCAGTTCCGCAAAGCCAAAGATCGTCAGGGCGTGCAGACGCGCTTCAAAGCGTTGCTCTATCCGCTCGGCAACTGGATCTGTCTGGCCTTTATGGTGGGCATTCTGGTAATCATGGCCATGACGCCAGGCATGAGCATTTCAGTCTGGTTGATCCCGGTCTGGCTGGTGATTTTGGCTGTCGGTTATGCGTTGAAAAACCGTCTGCAGAAAGCCTGATAACAAGCGGGCCGCCCTGGCCCGCTTTGCTACTCCCCTCACACTTTTCCTCTAATAACCGTTTTGTCCATCATCGCGGCAGTTTATTGCCGGTCATCTCGCTGATTAACATAGATAATCTCCGCTTACCATTTGCGGAAGAGGATTTATCCATGAAAGGATCGGCTTTAACATTCCGGGAGAAGCTCGGATACGGCATGGGCGATGCCGGCTGCAACATGATCAATGGCGCTATCATGTTATTCCTCACCTATTTTTACACCGACATTTTTGGCCTGGCACCGGCGCTGGTCGGCGGCCTACTGCTGTCAGTTCGCGTGCTGGATGCGGTCACTGACCCGATTATGGGCGCCATTGCCGATCGTACGCAGAGTCGCTGGGGACGTTTTCGCCCCTGGCTGCTGTGGATGTCGCTGCCCTATGTGCTGTTCAGCGTACTGATGTTTACCACGCCGGAATGGACTTACAACAGCAAAGTCATCTATGCCTTTGTGACCTACTTTTTAATGTCGCTGACCTACACCGCCATCAGTATTCCTTACTGTTCTCTGGGCGGCGTGATTACTAACGATCCGCATGAGCGCGTCTCCTGTCAGTCTTACCGTTTTGTGATGGTCGGCGTGGCCACGCTGATTTTATCTCTGTCACTGTTGCCGCTGGTCGACTGGTTCGGTCAGGGCGACAAGGCGCGCGGTTATCAGATGGCGATGAGCGTGCTGGCCCTGATCGGCTTCTTTATGTTCCTGTTCTGTTTTGCCACCGTGCGTGAACGTATTCGCCCGGCGGTGCCGAACAACGACGATTTGAAAAACGATCTGCGCGACGTCTGGAAAAATGACCAGTGGGTGCGCATGCTGCTACTGACTTTCTGTAACGTCTGCCCCGGCTTCATTCGCATGGCAGCCACTATGTATTACGTAACCTGGGTAATGGGTCAGTCGACCCACTTCGCTACGCTGTTTATCAGCCTCGGCGTGGTTGGCATGATGATTGGCAGTACGCTGGCCAAGGTGCTGACCGACCGCTGGTGCAAACTCAAGGTCTTTTTCTGGACCAATATTCTGCTCGCCATGTTCTCCTGCGGATTCTACTGGCTCAATCCTCATGCCACCACGCTGGTGGTCGCCGCCTATTTTGTACTGAATATCCTGCATCAGATCCCATCACCGCTGCACTGGTCATTAATGGCCGACGTTGACGATTACGGCGAGTGGAAAACCGGCAAGCGCAGCACCGGCATCAGTTTCTCCGGCAACCTGTTTTTCCTTAAGGTCGGACTGGCGGTCGCAGGCGCGCTGGTGGGCTTCCTGCTCTCCTGGTACGGTTACGATGCCGGTGCAAAACAGCAGTCTGGCGATACGCTGCACGGTATTGTATTGATGTTTACCATTATCCCCGCCGTTGGCTATCTGATTACTGCGGGTGTTGTTCGCCTGTTGAAAGTGGATAATCGCCTGATGCATACCATTCAACAGGATCTGGCGCTGCGTCGGGAGAATTTTCGCGAGTTGCATGAGATTCGCCCCAGTCACGCTGCCACCATTAAACCTGGAGAGGTAAAATGAGTCTTCATCTACCCAATCCCTTTATACCTCAGCGCGCCGATCCACAGATTATGCGCCATAAAGACCACTACTATTTTATCGCTTCGGTGCCGGAATACGATCGGCTGGAGCTGCGCGCCGCCAACAGCCTGATGGGCCTGCGTGAAGCGGAACCGGTTACGCTGTGGGAGAAAGATCACAGCGGGCCGCTGAGCGAGTTAATTTGGGCGCCTGAACTGCACCGCATCGGCCAGCAGTGGGTTATCTACTTTGCCGCTGCTCCTGAGCGCGAAATCAAAGAGGGCCTGTTTCAACATCGCATGTATGCGCTGGTTAACGACCACGACGATCCGCTGGTAGCCAGCCAGTGGCAGCCGCCGCGTCGGGTACACACGCCGATAGACTCCTTTTCGCTGGATGCCACCAGCTTTCATCATCAGGGTAAAAACTGGTATTTGTGGGCGCAAAAGGATCCGGCCATCGCAGGCAATTCAAACCTCTATCTGGCTGAACTGGAAAACCCATGGACGCTGAAAGGACCGCCGGTGATGCTCAGCAAACCTGAATTTGAGTGGGAATGTCGCGGATTTTTGGTGAATGAGGGGCCAGCGGTGATTGTTCACGGCGGCAGGCTTTTTGTCACCTACTCCGCCAGCGCCACCGATGAAAATTATGCGCTGGGTCTGCTGTGGATTGATGAAGATGCCGATCTGTTGAACCCGGACAACTGGCATAAATCCGCCGATCCGGTATTCACCACCAGTTGGGAGAACCAACAGTTTGGCCCGGGGCACAACAGTTTTACTACCGATGAACAGGGTCAACCGCTGCTGGTTTACCACGCGCGCAACTATACGGAAATCGAAGGCGATCCGCTGTGGGATCCCAACCGGCACACCCGCATTAAGCCCTTCGCCTGGCGCGCCGACGGCATGCCAGACTTCGGCGTGCCGCCAGCGGATTCACCTTAAACCAGCGCACCGTAGATGGTCAGTAGGGCAACCACCACCACCAGCACCAATGAGACTTTTTTTGCCAGGCTGACCGCCACGCGCGGAGTTTGTACCGCACTAAGGTGCGGATCGCGCGCCAGTGAAAACTGCGCCAGGCTGGTCAGCACCTGATATTGCGAACGGTGCCGATCGCCAAGTGAAGCAAACCAGGCGGGTAGCGCTTTTTCGCCGTGCCCTAACAGCGCATAAGCGACACCCGCCAGGCGCACCGGAATCCAGTCCAGCCAGTGTAAAATGGCATCCACACCTGACTGCGCACGCTCCAGCGGAGAATGTCGACGAGCCAGCCAGCCTTGCCAGGCACGCAAAAATGCATAGCCCATCAGCAGTACCGGTCCCCAGGCACCGCCGATAACAAACCAGAACAGCGGAGCCAGATAGAAGCGATAGTTAATCCACAGCAGCGCATTCTGTAGCTCACGCAAAAAATCCCCTTCTGAACACTCAGACGGTACGCCGTGAATCAGCGTTAACTCTTCGGCCATGGTATCGCGCGCGTGATGATCGCCCTGCGTCGCTGCCTTCAGGTAAGCGTGATAGTGCAAACGTACCTTGCCCGCGCCAATGCAGAGCAGGCCAATCGCCATCCAAAACAGCAGCTGCGGTATGCCAAACAGTATACCTTTCAACCCAAGAATGCAGATCCAGACCACCGCCATGGCGAGCAGGGTCATCAGCAGCGTGTTCAGCAGTGAAAAACGGCGGCGATGGCGAAACAGTGGCTCCAGCCGATGCTCAAGCTGCCAGTGCTCGCCGACTTTGAACAAGCGTTCCCAACCTAAAACCAGTAACAGGCTAAACAGCGTCATGCCGAATGCTCCGTGAGTCATGAAGTGAATGTGTCAGCAACTGGCGGAAGTATGGCCAGTCAAAAGCAGGCCCCGGATCGGTTTTACGCGTCGGGGCGATATCGCTGTGGCCGGTGATACGTTCCAGCGACAGCGGATAGTGTTGCATCAGGAGTAACGTGACGCGCACCAGCGCCTGATATTGCGCTTCGGTATAAGGCACATCGTCAGTGCCCTCCAGCTCAATGCCCATCGAGAAATCATTGCAGTTTTCACGCCCCTGAAAACAGGAGGCACCGGCGTGCCACGCCCGGGCGTTAAAAGGCACATACTGCACGATTTCGCCATCGCGACGGATGAGGCAGTGTGCGGCGACGCGAAGCTGATGTATTTCAGCAAAGTAGGGATGCGCAGCGGGATCGAGGGTGCCGGTAAAAAGCGCGTCAATCCACGGGCCACCAAATTCTCCGGGCGGTAAACTGATGTTGTGGACAACCAGTAACGAAGGGGCTTCGTTAGCGGGACGCTCGTTAAAATGGGGAGATTCCACCTTTCTGGCTTCATCAATCCAGCCCTGCTGCAACTGCATGCGTTACTCCTTAATCAACGTCACGCTGAAAGAGTAGCATGGTTGCCTGGCAAATTATTGGCAGGAATAGCCCAACAGCAGCACCTTCTCACATGACACCACGCATTGTTAAGGATACTAAACAAAATGGCGTTTTCTGCTGGCAGACGGCGGGTAAAAACACTACAGTATCCGCTTATTTTTCCGTCTGGAGAGGGATATGCCCGCCCGCCGCTATGATCATGACAGCCGTAAAACTGCGTTGCTGAGCCGCATTGGCAACGATATCCCCCCTGCCGTAGAGCTGGCCCTGCGTGAAGACCTTGGCGGCACAATCGATGCTGATAACGATTTGACTGCCCTGCTTCTGCCTGCGGATAAAGTGGCTCAGGCAACGGTAATTACCCGCGAAGAAGGCGTTTTCTGTGGTAAACGCTGGGTCGAAGAGGTGTTTGCTCAGCTGGGTCACCAGGTCAACATTCAATGGCAGGTTGACGATGGCGACAGACTGCTGGCCAATCAGGTGCTTTTTACCCTGCATGGACCCGCGCGCATCATTCTCACCGCCGAGCGCACCGCGCTAAACTTTGTGCAAACGCTTTCCGGTGTGGCAACGGAAGTGGCTCGTTATGTGGCGCTGCTGGCCGGAACCCAAACGCGCCTGCTGGATACGCGCAAAACGCTGCCTGGACTACGCACCGCGCTGAAATATGCCGTGCTGTGCGGCGGCGGAAGCAATCATCGCCTGGGACTGGCCGATGCGTTTTTGATTAAGGAAAATCACATTATCGCCACGGGCTCAATTGCGCAGGCCGTGGAAAAAGCGTTATGGCTGCATCCCGATGTGCCGGTGGAAGTCGAGGTTGAATCGCTTGATGAGTTGGCACAGGCGCTGAATGCCGGGGCCGATATTGTGATGCTGGATAACTTCACACCCGACATGATGCGTCAGGCGGTGGTGCAGAATCAGCAGCGCGCGCTGCTGGAGGTATCAGGCAACGTTACGGAAGCGACGTTACCGATTATCGCCGCCACTGGCGTAGATTTCGTCTCGGTTGGCGCTCTGACCAAACATGTGCGGGCGCTGGACCTCTCCATGCGCTTTCAGTAACGCTTTATCGGTACAGGCCATCCTGCAGGATGGCTTTTCTGTCTCCCTCTCTGAAAAATTTGTGCGCTGGCTCGGCAACTTTTCTCATCCCATGTAAAACGTGAATCTTCTTTGCGCCAGCGCTTCCAGCATGGATCTTCCCCTGTGGCTGCCTGCCGGGCGCTATTGCAGCATAGCGCTCTACCACAACGGAGGAGATAGCTATGGAAATGCAACGCGGATTTACCCTGATTGAACTCATGATCGTCATTGGCATTGTCGCCATACTCAGCGCCATTGGCCTGCCGGCCTATCAGAATTACCTGCAGCGCGCCGCCCTGACTGACATGCTGCAAACCATGGTGCCCTATAAAACGGCAGTAGAGCTCTGCACCATTGAGCGTGGCGCAACCGCTAACTGTAATGCTGGCGAGAACGGTATTCCGGCAGCAAAAGGTTCACGTTATGTCGCCAGCGTGGCGGTAAATGCCGGAGCCATTACGCTAACCGGGCAGGAAAGCCTCAGTGGATTGAATGTGGTGATGAGCCCGCTCTGGAACAGCAATGAGGGGCAGATGAGCTGGCAACGCGCCTGCACCAGTGACAACAGCAGCTTGCAGGATAACTGCCTCAATGTGTTCCGCTTCGACGATAACCAGGGATGAGCATGAAAACGTCTACCCGTCGTCCGTTGGATATGCTCTGCCAGCAATATCGCGCAGTGATTCTGCATCATGATGAGCAGATGTTGCGCGTGGCCATTGCGCAGGACGCCTCATTCATTGCAGAGATGACCGAAGCGCTGCGCTTTGCCACGCAGTGTCGCGTTGAAATTGAACAGTGGCCGTCTGCCCGGCTTGAGCAATATGCCCCCTGTGCCAATCCTGACGCCGTGCGTGAACAGCCTCCAGCAGAATCGGCGATTGATGCCGTTGAGGCGATACTCACTCAGGCTATCCAACGCCGGGCTTCCGATGTACATATTGAGCCGCAGCAGCATGGCCTGCGCGTTCGTCTACGCATTGATGGCGTGCTGCAAATTCTGACCCAGTTGCCGGATGTGGCACCCGCAGGATTAATCGCCCGTCTGAAAATCCTTGCCAGTCTGGATATAGCTGAGCGACGTTTGCCGCAGGACGGCCAGTTCAGCATTACGCTGACAGAGAAGAGAGCCTCCTTTCGGCTGTCAACGCTGCCGACCCGTTATGGCGAGAAGTGCGTGGTGCGACTGCTGCAAAGCGAAGCGCATTCTGTTGCCCTGGAGAAACTGGGCATGCCCGCCCCGCTGCTTCGTCTCTATCGCGAGGCGCTGGCAAAACCTCAGGGATTAATTCTGGTGACCGGCCCAACCGGCAGCGGCAAAACCTTCACGCTCTATAGCGGCCTTAGCGCACTCAACCAGCCCGAGAAAAATGTTTGTAGCGTCGAAGATCCGGTTGAAATCCCGCTGGCAGGTATCAATCAGACGCAGATTCATACTCGCGCCGGACTTGATTTCAACCTGGTGCTGCGATCCCTGCTGCGTCAGGATCCCGATATCATTATGGTCGGCGAAATACGCGATGCGGAGACGGCGGAGATTGCGGTTAAAGCCGCGCAGACTGGTCACCTGGTACTTTCCACGCTGCACACCAACTCCACCAGCGAAACGCTGACGCGCCTTGGACAGATGGGGATCCCCGGTTATCTGTTGGGTTCAGCGCTAAAGTTAATTATTGCGCAGCGCCTGGTGCGCAGGCTGTGTGCGCACTGCCGTCAGCCAGCGGAGGCGCTGGCACATTTTCCTCCGGCGGTCTGGCCCGGCACGCTACAAACCTGGCGCGCCCCCGGCTGCGATCACTGCTTTTCCGGTTATTACGGTCGGCTGGCGCTGTTTGAACTGCTGCCGATTAACGGCAAGATGCAGAACGCCATTGCTGCAGAAGCCTCAGCGGATCAGCTGCTGGTACTGGCGCAGCAGCAGGGCATGCGCAATCTGTTCAGCGAGGGGTTGCTGGCGGTCAGCCGCGGCGAAACCTCACTGGATGAGGTGAATCGCATTGTAGGCAGTGAGCATGGCTGACTGCGTACTGTTTCGCTGGCAGGCTATGGACGATAACGGCGCGTTGCATCAGGGCGACATGCTGGCTGCCGATCGGCAACAGGCCGTCATGCGGCTGATAGAAAAAGATCTGCTGCCGATTGGTTGTCGCCAGCAGAAACGCTATCGCGCCGCCCAGTGGAAAGGCGATCAGAAAATCAACTTCATTCGCCAGCTTGCCACGCTGTTGCAGGCAGGCATGACGCTGGCCGATGCTTTGCGTCTGATTGGTGAAGGGCATCCGCATGCGGGCTGGCGTGCTCTGATTGCCGCATTACAGGAGCAGGTTTCACGTGGCGATCCCTTCTCCACTGCGCTGCAACAATGGCCAACCATCTTCAGCCCACTGTTTCCTGCGCTGATGCAGGTAGGCGAAGTCACCGGTCAACTCGACAGCTGTTGTCAGCAGCTGGCGGGTCAACAGGAGCGGCAGCAACAGCTGCAGAAAAAAGTCATCAAAGCGTTGCGCTATCCGCTGTTTATTTTGTTGGTTGCTGGTGCGGTGAGCGGCGGCATGCTGCTGTTTGTATTACCGGAGTTTGTCGCAATTTATGACTCTTTTGACTCGCCTCTTCCCGCTTTTACCGCTGCGGTAATGGGCTTCTCAGAATGGCTACAGTCAGCATTTTTACCGCTGGCCGCTTCCATGAGCGCCTTACTCCTTGTCTGGCGTCGCCAGCGGCAACGGTTTGTTTCAGTAAGACGCCGGGAGCAGCGACTGCTGCTGTGGCTGCCGTTGATATCTTCACTGTATCGTGGCAGCCAGCTAAGCCGCATTTTCACTACCCTGAGCCTGACGCAAAGTGCCGGGCTAACGTTATTACAAAGTCTGCAGGCGGTGGAAAAAACGCTGGATCAGGCGATCTGGCGCGAAGAGATCGTTGCCATTCAGCAGCATATTTCCGGTGGTATGCCGTTGCATCAGGCGATTCAGGGCTCGCTGTTCACGCCACTCTGCTATCAGCTGATTAAGTCTGGCGAAGAGGCAGGTGCGCTGGATACCCTGTTAACTCGCCTTGCTGAATGGCATGAAACCTCAACCCATGAGCAGGCGGATAAGCTGGCGGCCACATTAGAGCCATTGATGATGGTGGTGATCGGGGTGATTGTTGGCGTGTTGGTTATCGCCATGTATCTGCCCATTTTTGGACTGGGCGATGCGTTGCATTAAGCACGTTAATCCGGGCTGGTGAAAGCAAGATGCTCACCAGCCCGCAACAGGCAATATCAGCGATTAAAAACGCGGTTTTCCTGTTCATTGACGCGAATAAAGGTTGTGCGTTTGGTCAGCTCTTTAAGCCTTTCTGCGCCGACATAAGTACAGGCAGAACGCAGGCCGCCGAGAATATCGCGCGCCGTCTCTTCAACCGGTCCGCGCAACGGCAGACGCACCGTTTTACCCTCAGCTGCACGATACTGCGCCACACCGCCAACATGGCGTTTCATTGCTGACTCAGAGCTCATGCCGTAAAACAGCATAAACTGTTCACCCTGCTCTTCCACCACCGTGCCTTCACACTCATCGTGCGCTGCCAGCATGCCGCCCAGCATGACGAAATCGGCCCCGCCGCCAAAGGCTTTCGCGATATCGCCTGGCACGGCGCATCCGCCATCACTGACGATCTGCCCGCCGAGCCCATGAGCGGCATCAGCACATTCAATCACCGCGGAAAGCTGCGGATAACCGACGCCGGTTTTGACACGCGTGGTGCAGACCGAGCCGGGGCCAATACCGACTTTGACAATATCCGCGCCGGAAAGAATGAGCTCCTCCACCATCTCGCCGGTGACTACGTTACCCGCACAGATGGTTTTTCCCGGACAGGCTTCACGCGCACGCTGTAAAAACGCAACGAAGTGCTCTGAATAGCCGTTGGCAACGTCGATGCAGATAAAGTTCAGGCGTGGCGAAAGTGCAAGGATCTGTTTCAGCTTGAGGAAGTCAGCTTCAGAAGTCCCCGTGGAAACCATAACGTGGCTGAGCACACTTTCCGGTACGCGCTGCACAAAAGCCTGCCACTGCTCAACGCTGTAGTGTTTGTGTACCGCGGTGAGAATATCAAAAGCCGCTAACGCTTCAGCCATGGTAAAGGTGCCCACCGTATCCATATTCGCGGCAATCACAGGCACGCCTGACCAGGTTATTGCGGAGTGTTTAAAGGTAAACTCGCGGGCAAGCTCAACCTGCGATCGGCTTTTCAACGTTGAGCGTTTAGGCCGGATTAGCACATCTTTAAAGCCGAGCTTGATATCTTCTTCAATACGCATGGAGATTTCCTGGTTAGTGGCAAAACTGGCAAATACGCCCGCTCCAGTGACGTTATCATACGCGCCAAAAACGGCATGACAAGAGTGCGAGATTTGCGTGATTTACGCTACAATCCGTTAATATTTATCCCTACTTCTGCAGTGTGGTCGTCCTCACCTTTTGCAGTCATCAACCAGCGAGCACACAGGTTATGTCATATACGGTTGCGCTTACCGGCGGCATCGGCAGCGGCAAAAGCACCATCGCAAATGCCTTTGTCAATCTTGGTGTCGATATGGTCGACGCTGATATTATCGCCCGCCAGGTTGTTGAGCCCGGCACGCCCGCACTGACTGCTATTGAGGCACGTTTTGGTGCTCAGATAGTGAATGAACAGGGGCAGCTTATCCGCAGCCGCCTGCGTGAAATTATTTTTGGTTCGCCCGATGAGAAAACCTGGTTAAATCAGCTGCTGCATCCGCTGATTCAGCAGGAAACGCAGCGTCAGCTGGCGCTTTGCCACTCACCCTGGCGTTTGTGGGTGGTGCCGCTGCTGGTGGAGAATCATCTTTATCATCAAGCTGACCGCGTGCTGGTGGTCGATGTTGATCGTGAAATCCAACTTCAGCGCACGCTGGCGCGCGATAACGTCAGTCTGGAACAGGCGCAAAATATTCTTGCCGCTCAGGCGACGCGAGAAGCACGACTCGCTGTGGCGGACGACATTATTGATAATAACGGCACGCCGGAATCGGTATTGCCGCGCGTTGCTGAACTGCATCAGCGCTATCTGGCGCTGGCAGCAGCAAAACAGGATCAGAAGCATGACAACCAACATTCTTTTTGAGCACCCATTAAATGAGAAAATGCGCACCTGGCTGCGCATCGAATTTCTGCTGGCGCAACTTCAGGGCAGCCGCTACATCGCCGATCACCTCACCGCGCTGACCTTTTTCCGCAACATGGGCGATCTGCTGGATGTGTTCGATCGGGGAGAGTTGCGTACGGAAATGACCAAAGAACTGGAGCGTCAACAGCAGAAGCTGCTCGCCTGGGCTGATGTGCCTGGCGTCGATATGGCAGTGGTGGAACAGCTGCGCGACCGGTTGAAGGCGCAGTCAAGTCAACTGCTGGCGGCGCCGCGCATTGGACAACTGCTGCGGGAAGACCGCCTGATTGCGCTGGTGCGTCAGCGGCTGAGCATACCCGGCGGCTGCTGCAGTTTTGATCTGCCAACGCTGCACATCTGGTTGCATATCGATCAGGCTCAGCGCGATCGTCAAGTGGACACCTGGCTCGCTTCGTTGAGTCCGCTCAGTGATACGCTAACCATTATTCTCGACCTGATTCGTCAATCGGCGACCTTTCGCACCCACACCAGCCTGAACGGTTTTTTCCAGGATAATGCCGAAGGCGCAGATTTATTGCGTTTGCAGCTGACGCTGGAGGATTCGCTCTATCCACAGGTATCGGGTCATAAAAGTCGTTATGCTATTCGTTTTCTGCCGCTTGATAGCGAGCATGGTGAAGTACCGGCGCGGCTCGATTTTGGGCTCGCCTGCTGTTAAGGATTAATAAGATGCAAAAAGACGTGACCATCGTTAACTGTCCAACCTGCAAAAAAGAGGTGATTTGGGATGAGCTAAGCCCGTGGCGTCCCTTTTGCAGCAAACGTTGTCAGCTAATCGATTTAGGCGAATGGGCTAACGAAGAGAAACGTATTGCCAGCAATAACGATCTCTCCGATAGCGATGACTGGAGCGAGCTGGAGCCGCGTAACGACGACTAGTTCGCTAACCGGGCGGCTTCCTGACGTAAACGGGCGATAAGCGCATGATTGGCCGGCGGAAACTCTTCCGCTACCAACTCAGCCTGCTTAACCCAACGTTGTGGCTGCCCTTCCCGGCCCCAGGGTTCACCCTGCCACTGTTCCACCAGGAAAAAATGCAGTGTAACCCGCACATCTTCATAGGTGTGATCGGCAGAGCCGATGGCTTCTGCCTGCGTCACCTCAATACCGGTCTCTTCAGCCAGCTCACGCACCAGCGCCTGCTGCGCGCTCTCTCCCGCCTCGATTTTTCCGCCGGGAAACTCCCACATATTTGCCATATGCGAGCTTGATGAACGCTGCGCAAGAAAAATTTCATGGCTGGCG
Source organism: Duffyella sp. Ts4 (assembly GCF_051851875.1). Taxonomy (NCBI): domain Bacteria; kingdom Pseudomonadati; phylum Pseudomonadota; class Gammaproteobacteria; order Enterobacterales; family Erwiniaceae; genus Duffyella; species Duffyella sp. Ts4. Next base: position 109,472 of record NZ_JBLYPN010000005.1, read on the forward strand.
TTGCGAATAACGCCGACCGCGACCTGTAAGTGCTTCATGGATACAGACTCCTGAGATACGTCATAAAGCCCATCTTAAAGCATGAGTAAGTCATTGTTAATGCGTCTCTATCTTTCAATTCGTTTGAATTCGGAATTCACCACTGAACAAGACAGGTCTTACTGCTGGTGCCGCTGCAAAACGTTAATCTGCCTGTTGAATCTGGATGAACATGATATATACCGAACACTGAATATGATGACCTTAGCACCGATAAAAGCATCTTCGGATGGCACCACTAATAGCGCAGACATTATCGGAATGCAGTGCGCGACGTTTAAAGATATTCTTTCGGTTGATGGCGTTATGAATACGCTGACCTATCATCCCGCCAACCAGGTTATCCCCTTGAATGAGGCACAGAAGCGGCTTTTTTATTGCATGTTTTTCAATATCAACCGTAAAAAAAGTATCATCGCCACCGTGTGGCATGAAAATCATCTGAGGATAGGCGACAATAATTATCATCAGCTCATATTTCAAAGCCGCGCGTTACTAAAGCGGTATGGATTATCAGAAAAGCTATTAATTACCGTTCCCTGCTATGGCATTCGTTTTAATACTAAGCTCATGGAAGAGATCGCCAGGCATGATCTCGCGAGATAATCTTGCCAACCTGACAAGCCAAGCCCTTGAAGTAACTAACTTTCCAGCCGAATTTCATGCTGTTACTTGCTGGCATGGCATCAGCCTGAAAGCATTGAGCTGCGTGAGCACACATCTTGTTTGACCGATAAACCATGACCATATGGCAATGCCTTGCGCGCTAAACAAAAGGCGACAGATAGCCTGATATCGATAAATAATGCACCGGTTAAATATAAAAAATGCGGCAGAGACGAGGTATTCTCCTGCTCAGAACTTCATTCAACCTCATTGATGACGCCGTTAATCGCATTAACATAAATAAACCATTACGGAAAAATGAGCAGATAACGGCGTTAAAGCCAGTGCTGTTAACAAGCCCGTGTCCTGTAAGTAAAATCAACGAGCGGCCACCAGGTTATTATTGCGATAAAACGATAAAGCAAAAAACAGGTTTTAAAACGTCAATAAAAAAGCCAGCTTGCGCTGGCTTTTTCTCAGGTGCTTATGCCGGATCAGGATTATGCCAGACGGCCATGGCACTGCTTATATTTCTTACCGGAACCGCATGGGCAAAGATCATTACGTCCTACTTTGCGCTCGCCGCTTTGCGTCGCCAGTTCAGCGGCCTCAACGGTTTCATCATCAACATGACTTAACTGCTGCTGCTGCTGCAGGCGCTCGGCTTCTTCGCGACGCTGCTGCTCCATCTGCTCCACTTCTTCCGGCATGCGTACCTGAACCTTGCTCAACGTGCTGATCACTTCATATTTCAGTGATTCCAGCATGGCGCCAAACATGGCGAAAGATTCGCGCTTATATTCCTGCTTAGGATCTTTCTGTGCATAGCCACGCAGATGGATGCCCTGTCGCAGATAATCCATCGCGGCCAGGTGCTCTTTCCACAATGAATCCAGTGTCTGCAACATGATGCCTTTTTCAAAATTACGCATCATTTCGGTGCCGACAATCTCTTCTTTCGCGGCGTAGGCTTTTATGGCTTCGCTCATGATACGTTCGCGTAGCGTCTCTTCATGCAGATCCGGCTCTTTATCCAACCATTGTGCAATCGGCAGATCGAGATCGAAATCGTTTCTCAGACGCTCTTCCAGGCCGGCAACATCCCACATTTCTTCCAGCGACTGCGGTGGAATGTAGGTATCGATGGTGGTTTTCAGCACATCTTCGCGGATACTGTTGATGGTTTCGCTGACGTCAGAAACATCAAGCAGCTCATTACGCTGACTGTAGATAGCACGGCGCTGATCGTTAGCAACGTCATCGTATTCCAGTAGCTGCTTACGAATATCAAAGTTACGGCTTTCCACTTTGCGCTGCGCATTGGCAATCGCTTTGGTCACCCATGGGTGTTCAATCGCTTCACCTGGCTTCATACCCAGTTTACGCATCATGTTAGAAACGCGATCGGAGGCAAAAATACGCATCAGCGCATCTTCCATCGACAGATAGAAGCGTGATGAACCCTGATCGCCCTGACGACCGGCACGACCGCGCAGCTGGTTATCAATACGACGAGATTCGTGGCGCTCGGTGCCGATAATGTGCAGGCCGCCTGAAGCCAGAACGGCATCGTGGCGAACCTGCCAGTCAGCTTTAATTTTTGCGATTTGCTCTGGCGTCGGATCGGCCAGCTCGGCGATTTCTGACTGCCAGCTGCCGCCCAGCACGATATCGGTACCACGACCTGCCATGTTGGTAGCGATGGTCACCGCGCCCGGCTGGCCTGCCTGTGCAACGATGTCCGCTTCACGGGCGTGGAATTTGGCGTTAAGAACGTTGTGTTTGATACCTGCACGCGTCAGCTCATTAGAAACCACCTCTGATTTTTCAATCGAGATGGTACCCACCAGCACGGGCTGGCCGTTCGCGGTACGCTCGCGGATATCTTCAATGATCGCGTCGATTTTCTCTTTTTCGGTCATGTAGACCAGATCAGGCAGATCTTTACGCACCATCGGCCGGTTGGTTGGCACCACAATGGTATCCAGCTTGTAGATAGAGCTGAATTCAAATGCTTCGGTATCGGCGGTACCGGTCATGCCTGCCAGTTTGTCGTACAAGCGGAAGTAGTTCTGAAAGGTGATGGAAGCCAGCGTCTGGTTTTCGTTTTGGATTTCAACGCCTTCTTTTGCTTCGATAGCCTGATGCAGGCCATCTGACCAACGACGTCCCTGCATGGTACGGCCGGTGTGCTCATCAACGATGATCACTTCACCATCTTTCACGATGTAGTCCACATCGCGAGTAAACAGCACATGTGAGCGCAATGCGGCGGTGACATGATGCATCAGCATAATGTTGGTCGGCGAGTAGAGCGATTCACCCTCTTCCATGATCCCTTCGCTCACCAGCAGCTCTTCAATGGCGACCAGTCCACGCTCGGTCAGGTGCACCTGGCGCGCTTTCTCATCGACGGAGAAGTGGCCTTCACCCTGGAAGGTGTCGGAATCTTCTTTTTCCTGACGAATCAGATGCGGAATGATTTTGTTTACTTTGATATAGAGTTCAGAGCTGTCTTCAGCCGGACCGGAGATGATTAACGGCGTGCGCGCTTCATCGATCAAAATGGAGTCAACTTCATCCACCAGCGCATAGTTCAGCTTACGCTGTACGCGCTCTTCAGGACTGAATGCCATATTGTCACGCAGATAGTCAAAGCCATATTCGTTGTTGGTGCCGTAGGTAATATCGGCCGCATATGCTTCACGCTTGGCCGGCGCAGGCATATTTGGCAGGTTGATACCAATGCTCAGACCGAGGAATTCAAACAGCGGACGGTTATTTTCTGCATCGCGCTGGGCAAGATAGTCGTTCACGGTAATAACGTGTACGCCTTTGCCGGTGAGTGCGTTCAGATAAGCGGGCAGTGTGGCGGTCAGGGTTTTACCTTCACCGGTGCGCATTTCCGCGATGCAACGGTTATTCAGCACCATACCGCCGAGCAGCTGGACGTCAAAGTGACGCATGTTAAATACACGCTTACTGGCTTCGCGAACGGTGGCAAAGGCTTCAGGAATTAACTCTTCCAGGGTGGTGCCTTTTGCCAGGCGCGCACGAAACTCGTCGGTCTTGGCTTTGAGCTGTTCATCAGACAGTTTTACAAACTCGGGTTCCATCTTGTTGATGGTTTCGACCACTTTACGCATACGGCGAAGCGTACGATCGTTGCTACTGCCAAAAACTTTGGTGAGTAATTTGATTAACATAGTAAATTAAGTCTCTTTCCGACCACATTGCTGCGGTTTTATACTGGTTTTTTTATCGTTAGCAGAAGGCTCTGCAGAGTTCAGTTAGCTAAGAAAGAGATGAGGTCCGGCGCGAATACCACGAATCTGCGACAGCCACAGTCCGCTGGCAAAGGTATTGATGGCCAAAGGCAAAGGCGCTGCAACGGCGTTACGATGAGCGGTATAAACCGGCTGATGCGTTAACAACGCATTGAGCGAATCGATTAAGGCATGTTTTTGTACTGCCAGCGGTAAGGCCTGTTCAACATCAGCCAGTCGCTGTGGCGTCAGCGCAAAAGAGAGGTGACGAATAACCGTGCGGATGGCGTGCTGATGCCAGTAATCGACGCTGAAGTTGGGTTTGCGTGCGCTTTCCAGCAGAGCAAGGCTGTTAAATCGCACGACATTGCCGATGGCCAGGCTTTTAGCGGGCGACTGGCGTAGGCTGTTTTGATCGGGATTCTGTGCGCTGGCAGCAGGCAGGCCCAAACTGGCCGCAACCATCCCCAGCAGGAGATGAGGCCAGAAATAGCGCTTACCCAATTGTCGCCAACGTTGAAAGATGCCGATCACTCTGTTCCACCAAGTCGATGCAGACTGCATCGCGCTGTTAAAGCCTGTTACTGTTGGCATGCACGGTGGCTTACCAACCTGAAATTAGGGGCAAATAGTATCATCAATGCGCAGCGTCGACATCTCAAGATATTAATCATAAAGCGGAATTAGCCAGATTATTGTTCAGCAAAGCAGCAGTTGATTAGGGCGGAGAGAATGGCGCAGGCGTTGACTAACAGACAATAAAAAACGACGGGTTCAGAGGCCGGAGAGAGGTTGCCCGTGAACCCGTCGTTCAGATGTTCAGGCTTATGCCAGAACTAAATTAGGTGCTTTAAATGCCAGTGGCAGTTCAGCTTCATCTTCGAAGGTTGCCCATTCCCAGGCTTCCTGCCTGGCCAGAACGGCCTGCAGTAATTTGTTGTTCAGCGCATGACCTGATTTAAAGGCGGTAAACGCGCCGATAATATTGTGGCCACACATGAACAGATCGCCAATGGCATCAAGCATTTTATGGCGAACAAATTCATCTTCGAAGCGCAAACCGTCTTCGTTTAATACGCGGAAATCGTCTACCACGATAGCGCAATCGAAACTGCCGCCCAGGCACAGACCACGTGATTGCAGGTATTCAATCTCACGCATAAAGCCAAAAGTGCGAGCCCGGCTGATCTGACGCATAAAAGATTCAGCAGAGAAATTCATCTGATAGCGCTGTGAGCTGGCATCAATTGCCGGGTGCTGGAAGTCGATAGTGAAATCGAGTGAAAAGCCGTTAAACGGTTTAATTTCAGCCCATTTATCACCATCTTCTACGCGCACCGCTTGTTTAACCCGTACGAATTTCTTCGCACTGTTAAGCTCTTCAACGCCTGCATCTAATAACAGATAAACGAAAGGTGCCGCACTGCCATCCATAATAGGAATTTCAGGCGCATCAACTTCCACAATGATGTTATCAATGCCTAAACCGGCCAAAGCCGCATTAAGATGCTCAACCGTTGAAATACGCACGCCTTCATCGTTCACCAGGCAAGTACTCAGCATGGTGTCGCGCACGTATTTTGCATCAGCCGGAAAATCAACCGGTGGATTCAAGTCAGTGCGACGATAGATGACCCCGGTGTTAGCCGGCGCAGGGCGCAACGTTAACATGACTTTTTTGCCGGTATGTAAACCAACCCCAGTCGCATTAACGATACGTTTCAATGTCCGTTGTTTGATCATCGCATTATCTCGCAAAATTACTCATCCGACCGCCAGTATACGTTACCAGCGGGCGAACACTTTAGCACAAAGAGCGGAGAAGCCCAATTCTCAGGTTATTCTTAATCAGCCTGCTTACGTAAAAACGCAGGAATATCAAGATAATCGGGTTCTTTATTGCTCTGAGCAGCCTGGTCATTGACGACTTTAGCAGCAGGTTTTTGCTCCTGCGGCAGCGGCGCCATACCATGTTGCTGGTAGCGATGATCCATTACCGGCTGGCTGGCTGGCTTGTTGGTCACCAGCGTGATTTCAGGGCGCTTGTCCATGCCAATACCGGTTGCGACCACGGTCACACGCAGTTCATCGTTCATCTCTGGATCCAGAGAGGTACCGATCACCACGGTTGCGTTGTCGGAAGCAAAGGCGCGGATAGTGTTACCTACGGTTTCGAACTCATCCAGACGCAGGTCGAAACCAGCGGTGATGTTAACCAGCACGCCGCGCGCACCAGACAGGTCGATATCTTCCAGCAGTGGGCTGGAGATTGCCATTTCAGCCGCTTCTTCAGCGCGATCTTCGCCACAGGCAACGCCAGAACCCATCATCGCGTAGCCCATTTCGGACATTACGGTGCGCACGTCAGCAAAGTCGACGTTCATCAGGCCAGGACGTGTAATCAGTTCAGCGATACCCTGTACCGCGCCTTTCAGCACGTCATTCGCCGCGCCAAATGCATCAAGCAGTGAGATGCCACGGCCAAGCACTTTAAGCAGCTTGTCGTTTGGAATGGTGATCAGGGAATCAACGTGCTTGGAAAGCTCAGCGATGCCTTGTTCAGCAAACGCCATACGTTTTTTGCCTTCGAAGTTAAAAGGCTTGGTGACCACCGCAACGGTAAGAATACCCAAATCTTTAGCGACTTCAGCTACAACAGGTGCTGCACCCGTACCGGTGCCGCCGCCCATACCAGCTGCAATAAACACCATGTCAGCGCCTTCAAGCGCCGCACGCAGGGCTTCACGATCTTCTTCTGCCGAATTGCGCCCTACTTCCGGATTCGCACCCGCGCCCAGACCTTTTGTAATGTTGTTACCGATCTGAATGGTCTGGCCAACTGCGGTTTTGCGCAATGCCTGCGCATCGGTGTTTACCGCGAAGAATTCCACACCTTCGATACGCTCGCGTACCATGTGCTCAACGGCATTGCCGCCGCCGCCGCCGACGCCGATGACTTTAATCACCGCGTCATTGGTTAATTCCATAGGTTCAAACATAATTTCTCTCCGTTATGTGCCTGTCGCCTGGAGATCATAAACAGTGCTTAGCATGATCTCCTTTTACTAAAATTAAAACTCTTTTTTTAGCCAGCTGTTAATCCGCTTAAACCAATTGCCAACTGACGCTCTTTTTTCCACTTCAGCCTCACCGTTAAGGTGCGACTCTTTTCCATAGTGCAGCAAGCCAACCGCCGTTGAGTAGTACGGCTCCTGCGCATAATCTGTTAGCCCGGTGATGTTCAAAGGCTGGCCAATACGCACCTGCGTATGGAACACACGCTGGGCGCATGCTGCCAAACCTTCAATCTGTGCTGCGCCGCCGGTAAGGACAATACCGGCCGCCAGATGGTGCTTAACACCCTGCTGACGGAGCTGTTCCTGCAGCTGCAAAATCTCTTCGTTTACTAAATTTAGCAACTCGGTGTAACGCGGCTCAATCACTTCTGCCAGCGTCTGCCGCTGAAGGCTGCGTGGCGGTCGTCCACCGACGCTCGGCACCTCAACGTTTTCATCTTTACCGACGATAGAGCCAAGCGCGCAACCATGGCGCACTTTAATCGCTTCAGCATCGGTTGGTGGCGTACCAAAAGCGTAAGCGATATCGCTGGTTACCACATTTCCTGCATAAGGAATGACTTTGGTATGACGCAGCGCGCCGCCGGTGTAGACCGCAATATCCATGGTGCCACCGCCAACGTCCACTACGCAGACACCTAACTCACGTTCATCTTCTGTCAGCACGGCAAAGCTGGAGGCCAGGCCGGCAAAAATAAGCTGATCCACTTTAAGGCCGCAACGCTCTACTGCCTTCACGATATTTTTCGCCATATCGTTGTGGCAGGTAATCAGGTGAACTTTGGCCTGCATACGCACGCCGGAGAGTCCCACCGGATTTTTGATGCCTTCCTGATAGTCGATCGCATATTCCTGAGGAATAACATGCAGGATACGATGCTCATCACGCACGCGTACCGATTTAGCGGTATGCACTACGTTTTCCACATCTTCCTGCGTCACTTCCTCTTCGGAAATCGGAACCATCCCGATTTCATTCTGGCAACTGATATGTTTACCCGATAATGCGAGGTAAACCGAAGAAATCTGGCAGTCTGCCATCAGTTCGGCCTGATCGATGGCGCGCTGAACGCATTTCACCACCGACTCAAGATCGTTTACGCCGCCTTTGTCCATACCGCGCGAAGGGCAACTGCCCACGCCAATAATATTGACCATACCATCGGGCAGAACTTCCCCAACCAGGGCGGCAACCTTCGCGGTGCCAATTTCGAGACCTACTACCAGCTTTCTGTCCGTTGCCTTGATCATTGTTGTTTAGCCTGTGCCTGATTCTGTTGCTGATGACTATCCTGTTGCTCAATAAATGCCGGAGCCCAGCCTACGGCAGCGCCAGAGTCATAACGCAAATCGACGTAGTCGATGCGTTTGCTCTCTGCGGTTGCCTGCTGTTGCAAAGCCGGATAGAGCTCAATAAATCGGTTCAAACGCTTCATGGTATCGCTGCGCCCCAGCTCAAGACGAATGTCGTCGCCGGTGACCAGTTGCCATGAGCGGCGCGCCGTCATAGAAGCCGCTTTTAACGTAAGCTTGTCCGCTTTAATCACCTGATCCATCTGATGATATCCGGCCAACACCTCTGACTCGCTGCCTTCCGGACCATAAAGCATCGGCAATGTTTCTTTGCCGACATGGCTGGCCGGTACGCTGAACGATTTCCCTTCAGCATCAACCATATGTAAATCATTCCAGCGCGCGACTGGCACGTATTCCACCAGATGAATCTTTAATTCGTCGGGCCACTGCTTGCGTACGCTAACCTGCTGAATCCAGGGTAAACGCTCAATCTGTTGCTGAATAACATCAACGTTCTGCGACATAAAGGTGCCCGGCGCGCCCAGCGCCAGAATCGCCTGTCGGATGTCATCATCTTTGGTGTAGTGAATTTTACCGGTCACCACCAGCTTCGACAGGGGCTGTCGCGAAGCATCGTTCATCCACTTCAACACCACAAAGCCGCCGAAGGCGATGGTGCCAAGCACCAACAGCAAAAAAATAATACCCGCCAGTCGCGAGCCATTGCTGCGACCGGTTCGCGCTTTTTTCTCCTGCGCTTCCTTATTCCTTACGTTCAAAGCCGCCTGGGACATATCAGTCGGCCAACTCCAGAATACGGGCGACCAGCGCGGAGAAACTCATTCCTGCCTGTTTTGCCGCCATTGGCACCAGACTATGGCTGGTCATGCCGGGCGACGTGTTCACTTCCAGCAGGTGGAAATTGCCAGCGCCGTCCATCATGACGTCAACCCGGCCCCAGCCGCTGCAGCCGAGCACGCGCCAGGCTTTCAGCACGATCGCTGCCAGTTCCGCTTCGCGTTCAGCCGATAAGCCGCTTGGGCAAAAATATTGCGTTTCATCAGAATGATATTTGGCTTCATAGTCATAAAACGTATTAGCAGTCTGGATACGAATAGAAGGTAGCAGCGTCTCACCCACAATGCTGACGGTATATTCCGCACCGCTCAGAAATTGCTCAATCAGCACTTCATCGTCATGCAAAAATGCATTATCGAGAGCCGCTGGCAGTGCCTCCTGCTCGTTTACCCGGCTGATACCGACACTTGATCCTTCGCGGCTCGGCTTAACAAACAGCGGCAAGCCCAGCGCAGAAATTTTTGCCGTGGTCTCTTCGGTGAGGCCTGTGTCCCACTCACTGCGCGACAGCATAATGTAAGGCGATACCGGCAACCCGGCACCCTGCCACAACAACTTAGTGCGCAGCTTGTCCATGCTGATCGCCGATGCCATTACGCCGCTGCCGGTGTAAGCAATGTTCAGAAATTCCAGCGCTGCCTGCAGCGTGCCATCTTCGCCACCGCGTCCGTGAAGAGCGATAAACGCCTTGTGATAGCCCTGCTCTTTCAGTTGCCATACCGGCACATCGCGAATATCAACCGCATGCGCATCAATACCCGCTTCTTTTAAGCCAGCGAGCACCGCATTACCGGAGTTGAGAGAAACTTCGCGCTCCGCAGACGTTCCACCCAACAATACTGCGACTTTCTCAGCCATGATGCTCCTCCTTAACCTGCGGAATCAGTTTATGTTCTGCCAGTGTACGGGCAATTTTACCAATGTTTCCCGCGCCCTGAACCATCACCAGATCGTTGCCGGAAAGCACCGGCGCCAGCATCGCGGCGACATCATCGTGATCGGGGACCAGAATCGGGTCAACTTTGCCACGACTGCGAATCGTCCGGCACAACGCCCGGCTATCAGCGCCAGGAATCGGGGTTTCGCCAGCGGAATAGACATCCAGCATCAGCAGCACATCCACCTGCGACAGCACGTTGGCAAAATCGTCGTAGAGATCGCGAGTACGCGTATAGCGATGCGGCTGAAAAATCATCACCAGTTTTTTCTCAGGCCAGCCCGCGCGGGCTGCTTTGATGGTGGCATCCACTTCGGTAGGGTGATGGCCGTAATCGTCCACCAGCATGGCAGAACCGGCACAGCCATTTACGACGTCGGTCGGAAACTCGCCCAGCACATCAAAGCGGCGTCCGGTACCCTGGAAGCTCTCCAGCGCGGCGAGGATATCTTCGTCTTCGATGCCCTCTTCGGTCGCTACAGCAACCGATGCCGCCGCATTAAGGGCGTTATGGCGGCCTGGCGCATTCAGCGTGACATCAAGACGCGGCTTATCGTGACGCACCAGCGAAAAATGGCCCTGTGCGCCATGCTGCTCATAGTTCTCGATACGAACATCGGCATCGTCACTGAAACCGTAAGTGGTAATGTGACGTCCGACGCGCGGAATCAATTCGCGGATGACCGCATCATCCACACACATTACCGCACGGCCGTAAAAAGGCAGGTTATGCAGGAAGTTAATAAAGGTCTGCTTTAAATTTTCGAAGTCGCCCTGGTAAGTATCCATATGATCGGCTTCGATATTGGTGACGATGGCCACCATCGGCTGCAGATGGAGAAAGGAAGCGTCACTTTCGTCTGCTTCTGCGATCAAATAGCGGCTGCTGCCTAAGCGCGCATGGGTGCCGGCGGCCTTAACCAATCCACCGTTTACAAAGGTCGGATCCAGTCCGCCTTCGGCATAAATGCTGGATACCATCGCGGTGGTAGTGGTTTTACCGTGCGTGCCGGCGACGGCAATGCCATGGCGATAACGCATCAGTTCAGCCAGCATTTCAGCGCGGCGAATCACCGGGATGCGCGCCTCACGGGCGGCAACAATTTCCGGGTTATCCTGCGAAACTGCACTGGAGATCACCACCACGCTCGCGCCCGAGACATTCTCCGGACGATGGTTAAAGAACACGGTCGCGCCCAGATTGATTAAATGCTGGGTTACCGCGTTGGGGGCTAAATCGGAGCCACTGATCTCGTAGCCTTCGTTAGCCAACACTTCAGCAATACCGCCCATGCCAGCACCACCGATGCCAACAAAATGGATGTGCCGGACGCGTCGCATCTCGGGCACGAAAGTACGCAGTTTTGCCAGTTGTTGTGTATTCATCTTTACCTGATTACCTGTTTCAGCATGTGCCTGAACGGCACAGGCCGGTATAACCGACCAGTTTAACGCGCTGCCTGCACGACTTCGCGGGCAACGCGTTCAGTTGCATCGGGAATCGCTACCTGACGCGCTTTTTCCGCCATCGTCAGTAACGTGGGGCGATCCCACTGCTTCAGTGTTTCTGCTACTCCAGTCGCATTGAACTGCGGCTGTTCATAAATTTTTGCAGCGCCCGCTTTTTCCAGCGGCAGCGCGTTCCAGTACTGCTGCCGATCCTTATGCAGGAAAGGCACAAAAATCGCCGGTAATCCTGCAGCGGCCACTTCGCTGACGGTGAGTGCGCCGGAGCGACAGACCACCACATCAGCCCAGGCATAGGCCGCGGCCATATCATCGATAAACTCGGTAATATTGTGCTGCGTTTGCCCCAGCTGCGCATAAGCATCAAGCACCACAGGCAGCGCACCCTTGCCAACCTGATGCCATATCGTTATCGCATCACCTAACTGCGCAGCGACCTGTGGTAAGGTTTGATTTAGCACGCGTGCGCCCTGACTGCCGCCTATTACCAGCACGCGGACAGGGCCGGTGCGACCGGCAAGGCGTACCGCCGGTAAAGGCAACGCCAGCACATCAGTACGTACCGGATTACCCACTACGTCAGCTTTCGCAAAGGCGCCAGGAAATGCCTGCAACACCGTGGTGGCAATTTTCGCCAGCCATTTGTTGGTTAAACCGGCAATGCCGTTCTGCTCGTGCAATACCACCGGCACGCCACAGCTCCAGGCGGCAAGGCCACCGGGGCCAGAAACATAACCGCCCATGCCCAGCACCACATCAGGCTTGTACGCCTTCATGATGGCGCGCGCCTGACGCCAGGCGTTAAAAATACGCACCGGTGCCGCCAGCAGCGCCTTAATACCTTTGCCGCGCAGGCCGCTGATACGGATGAAGTCGATCTCAATACCATGTTTAGGTACCAAATCCGCCTCCATACGGTCGGCGGTGCCCAGCCAGCGCACCTGCCAGCCTTGCGCCATCAGATGATGTGCCACGGCCAGACCGGGAAAAACATGCCCGCCGGTACCCCCTGCCATGACCATCAACCGCTTTCCACTCATCGTGCACCTCGGGTAAACGCCTGTGCTTTGGCCAGCCGCGTTTCATAATCAATACGTAACAGAAAAACAATTGCCGTCGACATAATAATCAGGCTCGAACCACCGTAGCTGATCAGCGGCAAAGTCAGGCCTTTGGTTGGCAACATGCCTGCGGCCGCGCCAACGTTAACCAGTGCCTGAAAGCTAAACCACACGCCGATGGAACAGGCGAGAAAACCGGCAAAACGCTGATCTAACTCCAGCGCACGACGGCCAATCGACATGGCACGAAAAGCGACGAAGAATACCATCAACAGTGCTAAAACCACACCGATATAACCGAGCTCTTCACCGATGATTGAGAAGATAAAATCGGTATGGGCCTCCGGCAGATATTCCAGCTTCTGCACTGAATTCCCCAGACCTTGTCCCCAGAACTCACCACGACCAAAAGCCATTAACGACTGTGTCAGCTGATAGCCGCTGCCGAAGGGATCTTCCCATGGATTCCAGAATGAGGTCACGCGGCGCATACGATAAGGTTCAGCAATAATCAGCAGGATCACGGCAAAGATGCCGGAGCCGATAATCGCCAAAAACTGCCACAGTTTGGCTCCCGCCAGGAAGAGCATGGCCAGCGTGGTCACAAACAGCACAACCACCGTACCGAGGTCAGGCTGAGCCAGCAGCAGCACTGCCAGCACCACCATCACGCCCATCGGTTTGCAGAAACCCCAGAAGTTATTACGTACTTCCTCAACCTTGCGCACCAGATAGCTGGCGAGATAGCAAAACAGCGACAGCTTGGAGAGTTCAGCTGGCTGGATACGTAAGGGGCCAAGGGCAATCCAGCGCGATGCACCGTTTACCGAGCTACCCACTACCAGCACCACCAGCAACATCAGCACCGTGACCAGCAGCATCATGTTGCTGTAGCGCTGCCAGAAATCCATCGGCACGCGCAACGTCACCAGCGCCATACCCAGCGCCAGAATCAGATAAAAAGCGTCGCGTTTGGCGAAGTAAAAAGCGTCGTCGTTGAGTCGCTGACCGACCGGCATCGATGCAGAGGTCACCATTACAAAGCCGATAATCGCCAGGCCAAAGGTCAGCCAAAGCAAAGTGCGATCGTACAACACCATGCTGGCGGTATCTTTTTCGCGGGTGCCCATCACCCACTCTTTCAGGCGGTTGGGCAGGCCTCCCGCCAGGCTTATGCCGGGAAATTTCATCAGCCTAACTCCCTTGCCAGCTGCGCGAACGCATCGCCGCGCTGTTCGAAATTGCGAAATTGGTCAAGGCTGGCGCAGGCCGGAGAGAGCAATACCATGTCACCGCTATGCACCTGCGATGCGATGGCCGTAACGGCCTGCTGTAGCGTATCGCAGCGTACGGAAATGTCCGGGCGCAGCGCAGCCAGTTGATCGCCATCGCGGCCAAAGGCGTAAACACGAATATTGTCGGCGGCTAAATAGGGAACGAGTGCAGAAAAGTCGGCCGATTTGCCGTCACCGCCAAGCAGCAGCCACAGCGTGCCTTTGACCTGCAGGCCCTGCAACGCCGCTTCGGTACTGCCGACGTTGGTAGCTTTAGAATCGTTGATCCAGCGCACACCGCGCTGTTCATGCACCAGTTGAAAGCGGTGCGGCAAGCCGGTAAAGGTCGTTAATGCTTTCAGGCTGGAGGCGCGCGGCAGGTTAACCGCATCGGCCAGCGCCAGCGCCGCCAGGGCATTGGTATAGTTATGCTGGCCCACCAGCTTCATCTCATCGCTGTTCAGCACCTTCTCGCCTTTAACCCGCAGCCAGGTACTGCCCTGCTGGCGATTAAGGTGATAATCGCCGACATCAATACCAAAGCTCACGCAGCGCTTATCCGCCCCGCGCACCGGCATAGTTAGCGCATCGTCAGCGTTGACGATGCAGACGTCGGCCTGCTCATAAATGCGCAGTTTGGCCGCACGGTATTGCTGCATCCCAAGCGGATAGCGATCCATATGATCTTCTGTCACGTTCAGAATGGTGGCCGCCGCCGCATGCAGGCTCCATGTGGTTTCCAGCTGAAAGCTCGACAGCTCAAGCACATACAGCTGAGCCGGGGTTTTTAGCAGGCTCAGCGCGGGCAAGCCGATGTTACCGCCCACGCCAACAGACCAGCCAGCAGCGCGGGCCATTTCACCGACCAGCGTGGTCACGGTACTTTTACCATTGGAGCCGGTGATCGCCACGATGGGCACCTGCGCTTCACGGCAAAAGAGCTCAATGTCGCCAATGATTTCAATCCCGGCATCCGCGGCTTCCATCAGCGCCGGGTGCGCCAGCGCCATACCGGGGCTGGCGATGATCAGATCGCTATTGAGCAACCAGCTGGGGTTCAAATCACCGGTATGGCATTCGACCGTTTCGGGCAGCTTATCGATACCAGGCGGCGCAATGCGGGTATCCATCACGCGCGGCGTCACGCCCTGCGCGAGGAAAAAATCCACACAGGAGAGCCCGGTAAGGCCTAACCCGATAATGACAACGTTTCTGCCCTGATAGTCAGCCATAATTAACGCACCTTCAGCGTAGCCAGGCCGATCAGCACCAGCATCAGCGAAATAATCCAGAAGCGCACGATGACGCGCGGCTCCGGCCAGCCTTTCAGCTCATAATGGTGATGAATAGGTGCCATGCGGAAAATACGCTGGCCGCGCAGCTTAAATGAGCCTACTTGCAGGATCACCGACAGCGTTTCCACCACGAAAACCCCACCCATGATCAGCAGTAAAAACTCCTGACGCAGCAGTACGGCAATCGTGCCCAGCGCGCCGCCCAGCGCCAGCGAGCCTACATCGCCCATGAAAACCTGAGCCGGATAGGTGTTAAACCACAGAAAACCGAGACCTGCGCCGACGATAGCCGTGCAGACGATCACCAGCTCACCCGCATGGCGCAGATAAGGAATGTGCAAATATTCCGCAAAGTTAACGTTACCGGTCGCCCAGGCTACCAGTGCAAAACCGGCAGCCACAAACACCGTTGGCATAATGGCGAGGCCATCCAGCCCATCGGTGAGGTTGACCGCGTTGCTGGTACCGACAATCACGAAGTACGCCAGCGCCACATAGAGCAGCCCCAACTGCGGCATAACATCCTTGAAAAAAGGCACAACCAGCTCGGTTGCGGGCGTATCCTTGCCAATGCTGTACATGCCAAACGCCATCACCAGCGCGATAACCGACTGCCAGAAATATTTCCAGCGTGCGATCAGCCCTTTGGTGTCTTTGCGTACGACCTTGCGATAATCATCTACAAAGCCAACGATGCCGTAGCCCACCAGCACAAACAGCACGCACCAGACGTACGGATTGGAAGGATAGGCCCACATCAGCACCGAAATGGTAATGGAGGCGAGGATCATGATGCCGCCCATGGTCGGCGTACCGCGCTTACTGAAATGCGATTCAGGACCATCGTTACGCACGACCTGGCCAATCTGCAGCTTTTGCAGCCAGGCGATCAGACGCGGGCCCATCCATAAGCAGAGGAACAGCGCGGTCAGCAGGCTGACAATGGCGCGAAACGTCAGGTAAGAAAAGACGTTAAAACCAGAATAGAAAACGACCAGATGCTCGGCCAGCCAGACTAACATGTTCCTTTCTCCTGTAAGCTCTGTACTACCTGCTCCATGGCGGCACTACGTGAACCTTTGATTAAAATGGTCATCGCCGCATGTTCGGACAATAAATTTCGTAAACGTTCAGTTAGGGCAGCTTTTTCGCTGAAATGTTCGCCAACGCCGCTGGTTTCGCTGATATCGCGACTTAATGTACCTACGCTAAGCACCTTATCGATACCGGCATCGCGCGCGGCCTGGCCGACGTCACGGTGACACTGCACCGACTGCTCACCCAGCTCAGCCATATCGCCCACCACAAAAACGCGATAGCCCGGCATATCAGCCAGCACATTCACCGCGGCGGTCATTGAGCCCACGTTGGCGTTATAGCTGTCGTCAAGAATCAGCTGTCCCGGCGTCAGCACCACTGGAAACAAACGGCCTGGCACTGCCTGCAACTGGCTCAGACCGGCCTGGATCGCGTCGAGCGGCGCATCAACTGCCAGCGCCAGCGCCGCGGCAGCCAGCGCATTAGCGATGTTGTGGCGACCAGGCAGCGGCAGCGTGATAGCAACCGCGCCACGCGGGGTATGCAGCGTAAAGCGGCTGCCCTGCGCAGTCATCTGCAGATCGCTGGTGTAAAACTCGCTGTTCTCACTGCCTTCAGCAGTGAAACGCCACAGCGTTTTGTCCGCCAGCTGCGGCTGCCAGCCTGATAAGTCATGGCTTTGCAGGTTAACAATGGCGATGCCTTTTTCGGGCAGACCGGCAAAAATTTCGCCTTTGGCTTTGGCCACGCCCGCGAGGGAACCGAAACCTTCAAGATGCGCCGCGGCAAGATTGTTGATCAGCGCCGCTTCCGGCGAAGTCAGTGCCGTGGTGTAAGCGATCTCGCCCTGATGATTAGCACCCAGTTCGATTACGGCGTATTGATGTTGCGGCGTCAGGCGCAACAGCGTCAACGGCACGCCGATGTCATTGTTCAGGTTGCCTGCGGTATAGAGCGTTTCGCCGCACTGGCGCAGAATCGCCGCGGTCATCTCTTTTACCGAAGTTTTGCCGGATGAGCCGGTTAACGCCACCACGCGTGCGCTGGCGTGCTGACGTACCCAGGCCGCAATCTGGCCCAGCGCAATGCGCGTATCGCTGACACGCACCTGAGGGATATCCGTAGAGAGGGGTCGACTCACTAATAACGCGGCAGCGCCCTGCCCTGCTGCCTGATCGATAAAGTCGTGCGCATCGAAGCGTTCGCCTGATAGCGCAATAAACAGAGAGCCCGCGGTGACTTTTCGCGTATCGGTGGTGACTTCGCTGATGCGCACGTTTTCGCCAATCAGCTCGCCGCCGGTGATAGCGGCCAGCGTCTCTAAACTGAAGGTAATCATGCAATCACTCCCAGCAGGCGCGCCACGGTCAGGCGGTCGGAATAGTCGAGTCGGCGATTGCCGACAATTTGATAATCTTCATGGCCTTTGCCAGCGACCAGCACAATGTCGTCAGGTTTGGCCTGCATGATGCTGTTAGTTACCGCCTGTGCCCGACCAGCAACGACGCGCGCGCGGCCCGGGTCAAGCAAGCCAGTGAGGATATCGTCCACTATCGCTTTGGGATCTTCGCCGCGCGGATTGTCGTCGGTGATCACCACAACATCGGCAAACTGCTCAGCAATCGCGCCCATCAGCGGACGTTTACCTTTGTCGCGATCGCCGCCGCAGCCAAACAGGCACCATAGCTGGCCTTTACAGTGCAAACGCGCCGCTTCAAGCGCTTTTTCCAGCGCATCTGGCGTATGGGCATAATCGACCACCACCACCGGCTTGCCTGGCGCGCTGAACACTTCCATACGCCCGCAGACCGGTTGCAGTTGGTTGCCAGTGGCGATCAACTGCGCAAGGGGATAATCAAGCGCCAGCAGCGTGGCCAACGCCAGCAGAAGATTGCTGACGTTAAACGCCCCCATCAGGCGGCTTTCGATTGTGCCTTCGCCCCAGCTTGAGGCAAATGCAACAGTCGCGCCGTTGTCGTGATAGCTCACCGCGGTGGCTTTTAACCAGCGACCGCGACAGCCCGGCTCGAGGTTTTCAGCCATGGTGACCGCAACCGCATCAGGCAGATTTTGCAACCAGCGAAAACCCGTTTCATCATCAGCGTTGATCACGGCGACGCCGACGCTGTGCTCAGAGAAGAGCAACCATTTAGCGGCTTCGTACTGCGCCATATCACCGTGATAATCGAGATGATCGCGACTGAGATTGGTGAACACGCCCGCGGAGAAAGGCAGCGCCGCAACGCGATGCTGTACCAGCCCGTGTGAAGAGACTTCCATTGCCGCCAGCGTCGCGCCGCGCTGTTGCAGGCTGTGCAACAGCTGCTGCACTTCAACCGCTGAACCGGTGGTGTTTTCAGCTGGCGTCAACTCGCCGTACAGGCCGTTGCCCACCGTGCCCATCACCGCACTGGTTTCACCCAACAGCTGCGCCCACTGCGCCAGCAGCTGCGTAGTCGTGGTTTTGCCATTGGTGCCGGTCACGCCAATCAGGCGCAGCTTATCGGCAGGCTGCTGGTAGAAGCGTCCCGCCAGCGCAGAAAGGCGCTGCTGCAGCTGAGCAAGATAGATAACCGGCACGCCATGCATGTCGCGGATATCTCCGTCTTCAGCTTCGCCTTCTGCTTCCGCGATGATCGCCGCCACGCCCTGGGCAATGGCTTGCGGAATAAAATGCCGACCATCAACGTGATGACCTGCGACTGCGACAAACAGATCGCCCGATGCCGCCGCGCGGCTATCAAGTGTCATGTCGCGAAGCGGACGCGATGGCGCGCCGCTTACCCACGGCGCCACCAGCTCGCGCAAGTTACGATCTGTCACTGGAACCCTCTTTAATGTTGTTCACCATTTCGCTTTTATCACCGCTCGGTAACGCATCAGGCTCAATGTTCATGGTGCGTAACACGCCGCCCATGATGGCACCAAACACCGGTGCCGATACCGCCCCGCCATAATATTTGCCTGCCTGTGGATCGTTAATCACCACCACCAGTGCAAAACGGGGCTGACTGGCAGGCGCAACGCCCGCGGTGTAAGCAATGTATTTGTTAACGTAACGACCATCCGGGCCAACTTTTTTCGCGGTACCGGTTTTGATCGCAATTCGGTAGCCCTTGATCGCAGCCTTCACGCCACCGCCGCCCGGTAAGGCTACGCTTTCCATCATATGCACCACGGTTTTCACCAGAGACTCGGGAAAAACACGTTCGCCGGCAACGGGCGGATCAACTTTAGTAATGGAGAGCGGACGATGTATGCCATAACTGCCGATGGTGGCGTAGACACGCGCTAACTGTAGCGGCGTTACCATTAGCCCGTAGCCAAAGGAGAAGGTGGCCCTCTCAATGTCAGACCACCGTTGTTTTTGCGGATATAAGCCACTGCTTTCCCCGACTAATCCCAGATTGGTCGCTTTCCCCAGTCCAAAACGTGAGTAAGTATCTACTAATGCTGAGGAGGGCATCGCTAACGCGAGTTTGGATACGCCCACGTTACTCGACTTCTGTAATACGCCGGTCAGGGTCAATTCGTTATAACGTGCCACGTCTTTGATCTCGTGACCATTTACCCGATAAGGCACGGTGTGCAGCACGCTGTTCTCTTTCACTACGCCACGCTGCAGCGCCGCCATGACCACCATCGGTTTGACCGTCGAGCCAGGCTCGAAGATGTCGGTGATGGCCCGGTTACGCATCACATCTTTTGGCGTGTTGCTGAGATTATTAGGGTTGTACGCAGGGCTGTTGGCCATCGCCAGGACTTCGCCGGTGTTCACATCAACCAGTACCGCGGTGCCCGATTCTGCTTTGTTAAAGGCGACGGCATTATTGAGTTCGCGATAGACGAGAGCCTGCAGGCGTTCATCGATACTGAGCGTCAGGTTATGGGCTGCCTGGCTGTCGACCGATGAAACATCTTCAATCACCCGACCAAAGCGATCTTTACGCACGGTGCGTTCGCCCGGCTGGCCGGTCAGCCACTTATCAAAGCTCTTTTCAACGCCTTCAATGCCCTGCCCGTCGATATTGGTAAAGCCAATCAGGTGTGAGGTGACCTGCCCGGCCGGATAATAGCGGCGTGACTCTTCGCGCAGATGAATGCCCGGCAACTTCAGTTTCTTGATGTAGTCGCCGATGGCGGGATTGATTTGACGCGCCAGATAAACGAAGCGCCCTTTTGGATTCGCATTAACGCGGCTTGCCAGTTGATCGAGCGGAATAGAGAGCGCATCGGAAAGCGCCTTCCAGCGGCTGTCCAGCGTGATGCCGCCGCGATCGTGTAACTCTTTTGGATCGGCCCAGATGGCGTTTACCGGCACGCTCACCGCCAGCGGCCGTCCGGCGCGATCGCTGATCATGCCGCGAGCCGTTGGCACCGCCTGCACGCGCAGGGAGCGCATATCGCCTTCGCGAACCAGCCGATCGGGATTAATCACCTGCAGATAGGCTACGCGCAACAACAGGCCAACCAGCGCCAGAAGAATACAGCCGCACAGCAACGCAAAACGCCAGCTTACAAAGCTGGCTTTATCTTCCGGTTTCTTCAATTTCAGCGTGCGTTTCCCGGCGCTCATTGAATCGGGTATTCCTTATTGCTGAACAATAATATTTTCCTGTGCTGGATCAACATGTTGAAGATGAAGCTTATCCGTCGCGGTGCGCTCGACCCGACTGTGGTCGCCCAGCGCGTTCTCTTCAAGGATCAGGTTACGCCACTCAATATCCAGAGCGTCACGCTCTAGCACCAGCTGCTCGCGCTGGGCAGTTAACAGGCGCGTTTTATGCGCCGTGGTCACTACCAGCACTGCCGATACCAGCACCGCGATCAGCGTAATTACCGGAATTTTGCCGTGACGCAGCAGATCGCCGCCAATCACGCCTGGCAGGCTGTGGCGCTCGTTGCCAATCATGCGTCGGTCCTTTCCGCAATACGCAGCACCGAACTGCGCGCACGCGGATTCTCCGCCACTTCACTTTCGCCTGGCATCATTTTGCCTAACGCTTTCAAGCCGCGACCACCCATCTTTTGCAGCTGCGCTTCGGTCAGCGGTAAGCCGGCCGGCACCTGTGGACCGCGACTCTGTTCGCGCATAAAACGCTTCACGATGCGATCTTCCAGCGAATGGAAACTGATAACGGATAATCTGCCCTGTGGCGCCAGCACATCAAGCGCACCTTTAAGCGCCCTTTCAATCTCTTCCAGCTCGCTGTTTACCCAGATACGTATCGCCTGGAAACTGCGGGTCGCCGGATGTTTGAACTTATCCTTCACCGGCGTGGCAACGTAGATAACTTCGGCCAGTTCTTTGGTACGTGTCATTGGCTGTTCGCGATTACGCTCAACGATGGCGCGCGCAATTCGCTTAGCAAAGCGTTCTTCGCCAAAGGTTTTCAGCACAAAGGCGATATCTGCTTCATCAGCCTTCAACAGCCATTCTGCGGCGGATACTCCGCGAGAAGGATCCATGCGCATGTCCAGCGGGCCGTCACGCATAAAGGAGAAGCCGCGTTCTGCATCGTCGAGCTGCGGCGAGGAGACGCCGAGATCCAGCAAAATGCCGTCAATGTTGCCGCGTAAGCCGCGTTCATCGACATAATCGCTTAACTGAGAGAAAGGCCCGTGTACGATGGAAAACCGGGGATCATTGATTAATGCGGCGGCGGCAATCGCTTCAGGGTCGCGATCGATAGCAATCAAGCGTCCCTGTTCACCTAAATGAGAAAGGATCAGGCGTGAATGACCACCGCGCCCGAAAGTGCCGTCAATGTAAATACCGTCTGCTTTGATGTTAAGACCGTTAACTGCCTCATCCAAGAGCACCGTGGTGTGTTTGTAATTTTCCTGCATAGCTATAGCGACAAATCCTGCAATCGATCAGATAGTGGGTCCTGCGCCGACTGCTCAGCGTCAATATCATCCTTGACTTGTTGATACCAGGTCTGTTCATCCCACAGTTCAAACTTGTTGAACTGGCCAACCAGCATCACTTCTTTGGTCAGTCGTGCATGTTGGCGAAGCGTATTCGCTAACAATAAACGGCCTGCATTATCCATCTGACATTCGCTGGCATGCCCCAATAACAGACGCTGCACACGGCGTTCTGCGGGATTCATGCTGGATAAGCGAGACAGCTTTCGTTCGATAATTTCCCATTCGGGCAGGGTATAAAGCAGCAGGCAAGGCTGATGGAGGTCAATGGTGCAAACCATTTGTCCCTGCGATTCGGCGCTCAGCGTGTCGCGATAGCGAACAGGAACGGCAAACCGTCCTTTACTGTCGAGATTGACTAACGTTGCCCCACGGAACATGCCAACCACGCCCTCACTGTTTTTACCACTTTATCCCACAAATACCCACGAGAGGAGTTTACGGAGCCGGGGAAATCATTGTCAAGCCGCAGCGCGGGCCGCAAACAATTATTTCCTGTATTTAAAAGCGGGCCATTTTAGAAAGGGTTCGCAAAATGGCTTTTTGAGGAAAATTAACCTGATGAATAATGACGTAAAAATTTCAGCTGCTCGTTAAATAGCCGAAAACATTTCTGGCAGGAAATATCTTATTACATCGATGATGTTGTGAGAGTCACTGCATTTTAGGGTATTTCTGAACGCACTTTCGCCGTCTGAGAGCACGCCAGGCAGGCATTCTGTCTGAATTGTCTTGTTGGCAAAAATTTAATCGCTGACGCCACTGCGCAATGTTTACTTTTATTTACCGGAGAAATGAGCGGAAGATCATTTTTCCTGCGCGCTATACCTGGAATTAAATACAGGCAGCATGGCCGCCTGTATTTAATTACGCCATTTTTCGATTTAATTTGCCGCGTCGAAATAAATTCCGGCGAATGCGTGTCAGCCCGGGCTTGGGTTTTTTCGGCTCATCCAGACTGGCTAATACCAGCTCCAGCACGCGCTCAGCAACGTCGCGATGACGCTGCGCCACCGCCAGTACCGGACAGTCGAGGAAATCGAGCAGTTCATGATCGCCGAAGGTGGCAATCGCCAGATCCGTTGGCAGCCGCCCTTCGCGTCGCAGGGTCACATCCATCACGCCCTGTAGCAAGCCAAAGGAGGTGGTGAAGAGCGCGTCCGGCATCGCATGCGTTTCCAGCCAGCCTTCGAAAGCCGCCGCCGCAGCGCTACGCTCAAAACTGTTAACGTAAAGGTAATCGATCGGCCGCGTATCGTCTTTCCAGGCTTCGCGAAACCCTTGCTCACGCAGGTAGCTAACCGACAGTTCAGGCAGCGCGCCAAGATAAAGCACATTGTTCAGCGGAAGCTGACGCAATTCAGCCGCCAGTGCCTGGGAGTCATCCTGATCGGCTCCTACCACGCTGGTGAAGTGCTCACGATCCAGCGCGCGGTCTAACGCCACAATCGGCAGCGGATCGTTGATCCAGCGCTGGTAGAAAGGATGTTCAGGCGGTAACGACGTTGAAACGATAATGGCATCAACCTGACGCTGCAGCAGATGCTCAACGCAGCGCATTTCGTTGTCAGGCTGATCCTCAGAACAGGCAATCAACAATTGATAACCGCGCTGCCGTGCCTGGCGCTCAAGGTAGTTGGCAATGCGCGTATAGCTGGTGTTTTCCAGATCGGGGATCACTAAGCCAATGGAGCGGGTTCGTCCGGCGCGTAATCCTGCGGCCACCGCATTGGGATGATAATTATGCTCACGCACCACCGCCATCACCTTCTCAACGGTTTTTTCGCTGACACGATACTGCCGCGCTTTGCCATTTATGACGTAGCTGGCAGTGGTGCGCGAGACACCGGCCAGGCGCGCGATTTCATCCAGTTTCACTTTAACCTCATTCTTTTGCCACTCGCTGACGCAGAAACAATAGCCTCACGCGGGTTATGGATAATTTATGTGTTACATCTAACAGTAGAACATTCTCTACAGCAACCGCTTTTGATGGCACTTTTTGATCGGACGCAAAATAAAAAAACCCGACTTATCGCCGGGTTACCTGTGGTTTGAATCATCACGCAGCGTGATTAGCGCATAATGCGATCGCCACGCGAAACGCCAACGATTCCTGAGCGCGCCACTTCAACGATCTCAGCGACTTCGCGAACCGTTTTCAGGAAGGCATCGAGTTTGTCGCTGGTGCCAGTAAGCTGAACCGTGTAAAGCGTCGGCGTAACGTCAACGATTTGTCCACGGAAGATCTCCGCGCTGCGTTTCACCTCTTCGCGCCCGTAGCCGCTGGCCTGAATTTTCACCAGCATCACTTCACGCTCAACGTAATCGCCCTGCCCTAACTCGGTCACGCGCAGCACGTCCACCAGCTTGTGGAGTTGCTTTTCGATCTGCTCCAGCACCTTTTCATCACCCACCGTCTGAATGGTCATGCGGGAAAGCGTTGGATCGTCCGTAGGTGCCACGGTCAGGCTCTCAATGTTATAGCCGCGCTGCGAAAACAGGCCAACCACTCGGGACAATGCGCCGGATTCGTTTTCCAGCAATACCGATAACACACGACGCATAATTAAGTCCTCTCCGTTTTGCTTAACCACATTTCATCCATACCACCGCCGCGTACCTGCATCGGGTAAACATGCTCGGTGCCGTCTACATTGACGTCGACAAACACCAGTCGACCTTTCGCCAGTTCCGCCAGGGCAAAGGCGAGCTTCTCTTCCAGCTCTTCCGGACGCGCGATGGAAACCCCTACATGACCGTAAGCTTCTGCCAAACGAACAAAATCGGGCAGAGACTCCATATAAGACTGCGAATGGCGGCCAGAATAAATCATGTCCTGCCACTGTTTCACCATGCCGAGGAAACCGTTGTTCAGATTGAGCACCATTACCGGCAGACCATACTGCAGTGCGGTGGAGAGCTCCTGAATGTTCATCTGAATGCTGCCGTCGCCGGTAACGCAGACCACCGTCTCTTCCGGCAGGGCGAGCTTCACGCCCAGCGCGGCTGGTAAACCAAAGCCCATGGTGCCCAGGCCGCCAGAGTTGATCCAACGACGCGGTTTATCAAAGGGATAATAGAGCGCAGCGAACATCTGATGCTGGCCAACGTCTGACGTAACGTACGCATCGCCGTGGGTCAGTTTCCAGATGGTTTCAATAACCGCCTGCGGCTTGATTTGATCGCTGGTACGATCGAACTCGAGGCAGTGGCGGGAACGCCAGCTTTCAATGCTCTGCCACCAGTCGCGCAGGCTGTCGAATTGCTGTTGCGACTCGTTTTGCGCCAGCAGTTCCAGCATCAGTTGTAGCACCCACTTCGCATCGCCCACGATAGGCACATCGGCCGCCACGGTTTTTGAAATTGAGGTCGGATCGATATCGATGTGCAGCACAGTGGCATCAGGACAATATTTTGCCAGGTTGTTGGTGGTGCGATCGTCAAAACGCACGCCTACTGCGAAAATGACATCGGCATTGTGCATGGTCATGTTGGCTTCATAGGTGCCGTGCATGCCCAGCATGCCTAAACTTTGCCGATGCGTAGCGGGAAAGCCGCCGAGCCCCATTAAAGAAGAGACCACCGGCAGGTTCAGCTTTTCAGCCAATGCACGCAACGCATCATGGCACTCCGCATTGATCACACCCCCACCGGCGTAGATCACCGGTTTATGCGCAGCAAGCAGCGTCTGCAACGCACGCTTGATTTGTCCTTTATGTCCCTGAGTAGTCGGATTGTAAGAGCGCATGCTCACCGACTCTGGCCAGATATAGGGCAGCTTATTCGCCGGGCTTAAAATGTCTTTGGGCAGATCGATAACCACGGGGCCGGGACGGCCGCTGGCCGCCAGCCAGAACGCTTTCTTCAACGCGCCAGGAATATCTTCCGCCCGCTTAACCAGAAAACTGTGTTTTACGATAGGACGTGAAATGCCGACCATGTCGCATTCCTGAAACGCGTCATAGCCAATTAAAGAAGAAGGTACCTGGCCAGAGAGCACCACCAGCGGAATTGAATCCATATAGGCCGTGGCGATACCAGTAATCGCATTCGTCGCGCCCGGACCTGAGGTGACCAGCACCACACCGACATCACCGGTCGCGCGCGCATAGCCATCGGCCATATGCACGGCGCCCTGCTCATGGCGGACTAAAATATGATCGATACCGCCGACGGTTTGTAGCGCATCGTAGATATCCAGTACCGCTCCGCCCGGATAGCCGAACACATGTTTAACACCCTGGTCGATCAACGATCGAACAACCATTTCGGCTCCTGACAACATCTCCATTCTTGCCTCCCGGCTTGAGGATGCGCCCGCACTGCATCTGTAAAACAGCTGCTACCAGGCAAAGGCGCCATCTCATGTTTACGCATAGATTCCGGAAATCATTTCCCGAATCGGGTACAGGGTTCTGTCACCCTTTATTTTCTTCTGATGTGAAGGGTCGAATTACCATAACCGTAGAAGCCTGGGCCAGGCAAACGGCAAGCATGGCTTTGCGCGTGAAATACGCCAGGAGCTCACTATCTGGCGCGCTTTTCAGGCGTGGAATTGACTAATTCCCGGGCTGCTAAAAAGAGAGTTATGCTGAATCACCGATTATTTGCAGGTTGATAATAGTCTTATTAACAATTGGCCTGCCTTAAGCATAGTGGGCCATGTTGATGCAGATGAAAAAAGCGGTGCGATCCACTGTTTTTCAGCGCTCAAACCTAATTTACCTCTGACCATAAATCATTTAAATCGGTTTTTTCATTACTGAACTATCATTAAATTAACGTTTAATTTCAATGACTTTAAAAGCCTTTCGCCGATTGAGAAGCAAGAATAACCCCGATAAATATCTTGCTCCACAATTCCACGAATTAACATCGTCTGTTATTTGCGATCGAGCCAGCATAATTTACTTTTTAACCGAAAAAATTAACCCTGCATTCAAGGTTGACATCGAAAGCTGATTCCCGTACCAATATAGGCACACCCTATTTTTAAGGTTTGAATTCATGATTCGTTTTACCCGCCTACTCGGTCTACTACTAAACGCACCTCTGCTGCGCGGTAGACTTGTGGGCGGAATCAAACACTGATTCGAGCCTGAACAAATCAAGAAACCCGCGCCATGCGCGGGTTTTTTTATGCTCGTTGCACGGTGAAGCTAACGTTAAAGGATGAATACGATGAGCCAACAAGTGATCATTTTCGACACCACACTGCGTGATGGTGAGCAGGCCTTACAGGCAAGTCTGAGTGTAAAAGAGAAACTGCAAATTGCGCTGGCGCTGGAAAGAATGGGTGTTGACGTGATGGAAGTCGGTTTCCCGGTCTCTTCGCCAGGCGATTTTGAATCGGTACAAACCATTGCCCGCACCATCAAAAACAGCCGCGTCTGTGCACTGGCGCGCTGCGTTGAAAAGGATATCGATGCGGCTTATGAATCTCTGCGCGTGGCGGAGGCTTACCGCATTCACACCTTTATCGCCACCTCGCCAATGCACATCGCCACCAAATTACGCAGCACCCTGCCGGAAGTCATTGAACGTGCGGTGCACATGATCAAGCGTTCACGCAATTATACCGACGACGTGGAATTCTCGTGCGAAGACGGTGGCCGTACACCGATTGACGATCTGTGTCAGGTGGTCGAAGCCGCAATTAATGCCGGCGCCACCACCATCAATATTCCCGATACCGTGGGCTACACCCTGCCAGGCGAATACGCCAATATCATTGCTCAGCTGCGCAATCGCGTGCCGAACATTGATAAAGCGATTTTGTCTGTGCATACCCACGACGATTTGGGTATGGCTACCGGTAATGCACTGGCCGCGGTTATCGCCGGTGCCCGCCAGGTAGAAGGCACGCTGAATGGCTTAGGCGAACGGGCCGGTAACTGTGCGCTGGAAGAGGTGATCATGGCGATTAAAACCCGCCAGCAGATCATGAACGTGCACACCGGTATTCATCATCAGGAAATCTACCGCACCAGTCAGCTGGTCAGCCAGATCTGCAACATGCCGATTCCGGCGAATAAAGCGGTGGTCGGTTCCAACGCCTTTGCGCATTCATCCGGCATTCATCAGGATGGCGTGCTGAAAAATCGTGAAAACTACGAAATCCTGACGCCTGAGTCGATCGGTCTGAACCAGGTACAGCTGAACCTGACCTCGCGTTCCGGACGCGCGGCCGTGAAGCACCGTATGGAAGAGATGGGTTATAAAGAGAGCGATTACAGCCTGGATTCTCTGTATGACGCCTTCCTGAAGCTGGCCGATAAAAAGGGCCAGGTATTCGATTATGACCTGGAAGCGCTGGCGTTCATTAATAAGCAGAACGAAGAGCCGGAATATTTCCAGCTGCGCGATTTTAACGTGCAGTCAGGTTCCACCATTAACGCCACCGCCTCGGTGAATCTGGGCTGCGGCGACGAAGTGAAAGCGGAAGCAGCAACCGGCAACGGTCCGGTTGATGCGGTCTACCAGGCGATCAACCGCATTACTGCGTTTGATATCGAACTGGTGAAATATCAGCTGACCGCCAAAGGTCATGGCGAAAACGCGCTGGGCCAGGTGGATATCGTCGTTAATTACAATGGTCGCAAATTTCACGGCATCGGTCTGGCGACCGATATTGTCGAATCCTCAGCCAAAGCGATGGTCAATGCCCTGAACAACATCTGGCGGGCGAAGCAGGTTGAGCAAGAGTTGCAGCGCAAATTTAATTCAGAACAGAAGGAAACGGTGTGAACATGTCAAAAAGTTATCATATCGCGGTATTACCGGGAGACGGCATTGGACCAGAAGTGATGGCGCAGGCCAGCAAAGTGCTGGATGCCCTTCGTCAGCGTTTTGGCATGCGCATCACCACCAGCGAATATGATGTGGGCGGCATCGCCATCGATCGTCACGGCCAGCCGCTGCCACCGGCCACCATCGCAGGTTGTGAACAGG
Organism: Duffyella sp. Ts4; assembly: GCF_051851875.1. Lineage (NCBI taxonomy): Bacteria > Pseudomonadati > Pseudomonadota > Gammaproteobacteria > Enterobacterales > Erwiniaceae > Duffyella > Duffyella sp. Ts4. The sequence goes on from NZ_JBLYPN010000005.1 coordinate 138,571, forward strand.
CCGACGCCATTCTGTTTGGTTCCGTGGGTGGCCCGAAATGGGAACATTTGCCACCGGCAGAACAACCGGAGCGTGGCGCCCTGCTGCCGTTACGTAAACACTTTAAGCTGTTTAGTAATCTGCGTCCGGCGTCGCTGTATAAAGGTCTGGAAGCATTTTGCCCGCTGCGCAGCGATATCGCCGCCAAAGGCTTCGATATTCTGTGCGTACGCGAATTAACCGGCGGCATCTACTTTGGCCAGCCCAAAGGCCGTGAAGGTACCGGTCCGCACGAGCGCGCTTTTGATACCGAGGTGTATCATCGTTTTGAAATTGAGCGCATTGCGCGTATCGCGTTTGAGTCCGCCCGTAAACGCCGCAGCAAAGTGACCTCAATTGACAAAGCCAACGTGCTGCAAACGTCGGTGATGTGGCGCGAAATCGTTAACGAGATTGCGAAAGAGTATGCCGACGTGCAGTTAAGCCATATGTATATCGACAATGCCACCATGCAGTTAATCAAGGATCCGTCGCAGTTTGACGTCCTGCTCTGCTCTAACCTGTTTGGCGATATCCTGTCTGATGAGTGCGCCATGATCACCGGCTCGATGGGCATGCTGCCATCAGCCAGTCTGAACGAGCAGGGTTTTGGTTTATACGAGCCTGCGGGCGGTTCGGCACCAGACATTGCCGGCCAGAATATTGCTAACCCGGTAGCGCAAATCTTGTCGCTGGCGCTGCTGTTACGCTACAGCCTGGACGCTGCCGATGCCGCAAATGCGATTGAACACGCCATCAATCGTGCGCTGGAACAAGGGTACCGTACCCGCGATTTGGCCGGTGACGGCCCTGCCGTGAGCACCGATGAGATGGGCAGCATCATTGCTCGCTTTATCGCCGAGGAAAAATAAAATAATGAAAACCTTATACCAGAAGTTATTTGATGCACATGTCGTTCATGAAACCCCAAACGAAACGCCGTTGCTCTATATCGATCGTCATCTGGTGCACGAAGTCACCTCGCCACAGGCGTTTGACGGCCTGCGCGCCCATGGCCGCAAGGTGCGTCAGCCATCGAAAACGTTCGCCACCATGGATCACAACGTGTCGACGCAAACCAAAGACATCAACGCTTCGGGCGAGATGGCGCGTATTCAGATGCAGGAACTGATCAAGAACTGCGCTGACTTTGGCGTGCAGTTGTATGATCTGAATCACCCGTTTCAGGGCATCGTGCATGTGATCGGTCCTGAGCAAGGCATGACTCTGCCCGGCATGACTATTGTGTGCGGCGATTCACACACCGCCACCCACGGCGCGTTTGGCTCGCTGGCGTTTGGTATCGGCACCTCGGAAGTGGAACATGTGCTGGCGACGCAGACGCTGAAGCAGGGCCGGGCGAAGACGATGAAAATCGAAGTCACCGGTCAGGCGGCTGAAGGCATTACCGCCAAAGATATCGTGCTGGCAATCATCGGCAAAACCGGCAGCGCTGGCGGTACCGGTCACGTGGTGGAGTTCTGTGGCGAAGCGATTGAAGCGCTGAGCATGGAAGGCCGTATGACGCTGTGCAACATGGCGATTGAAATGGGCGCCAAAGCGGGCCTGGTGGCGCCGGATGAAACCACGTTTGCGTATCTGCAGGGCCGTCAGTTCGCACCAAAAGGCGAAAAATGGGAGCAGGCAGTCGCCTACTGGCGCACGCTGAAATCGGACAGCGATGCGCAATTTGACAGCGTTGTCACCCTGCAGGCTGCGGATATCGCGCCACAGGTGACCTGGGGCACGAACCCGGGTCAGGTCATTGCCGTAAACCAGCCGATTCCTAACCCCGCCTCTTTCGCCGATCCGGTTGAGCGCGCCTCCGCTGAGAAAGCGCTGGCCTATATGGATCTGCAGCCAGGCATTCGGTTGACCGACGTTGCTATCGATAAAGTGTTTATCGGTTCGTGCACCAACTCACGCATCGAAGATTTACGTGCCGCGGCGGCGATCGCCAAAGGCCGTAAAGTGGCAGCGGGCGTGGTCGCAATGGTGGTGCCCGGTTCCGGCCCGGTTAAAGCGCAGGCTGAACAGGAAGGCCTGGATAAGATCTTCCTTGATGCCGGTTTTGAATGGCGTCTGCCTGGCTGCTCAATGTGCCTGGCGATGAACAACGATCGTCTGAATCCCGGCGAACGCTGTGCCTCCACCAGCAACCGTAACTTTGAAGGCCGTCAGGGCCGTGGCGGCCGTACGCATCTGGTCAGCCCGGCGATGGCCGCAGCAGCAGCTGTTACCGGCCATTTTGCCGACATTCGCGAACTGAATTAAGGAACGTCTCATGGCGAAGAAATTTACGCAACACACCGGTATTGTCGCCCCGCTGGATGCCGCTAACGTCGATACCGATGCCATTATTCCCAAGCAGTTTTTGCAGAAGGTAACGCGCACCGGTTTCGGTCAGCATCTGTTCAACGACTGGCGCTTTCTTGATGATGCCGGACAGCAGCCTAATCCGGAATTTGTGCTGAATAAGCCTGAATTCAAAGGCGCCAGTATCCTGCTGGCGCGGGAAAACTTTGGCTGTGGCTCCTCACGTGAGCATGCGCCCTGGGCGCTGACCGACTTCGGTTTTCACGTGGTGATTGCGCCGAGCTTTGCCGACATCTTTTATGGCAACAGCTTCAACAACCAACTGCTGCCGGTGGTGCTGAGCGAAGAGGACGTTGAGACGTTGTTTCAGCTGGTGAAGGCGCAGCCTGGCATTCGTTTTACCGTGGATCTGGAAGCGAAAACGGTGACGGCGGGTGATAAGACCTATGCGTTTGATCTTGATGCCTTCCGCCGCCACTGCATGATCAACGGCCTCGACAGCATTGGTCTGACGTTGCAGCATAACGCTGCCATCGACAGCTACGAGCACAATCAGCCCGCGTTCCTGCGCTGAGTGTGAGCCGCATAAAAAAGGCCGGCATATGCCGGCCTTTTTTATCGCCTGCGATCACACATCGCGAACGCGCGTCGACAACCAGAATGACACTATCGACAGTGCCAGCGCCACGCAATACACCGCGTAATGGCCAAAGGTTTCTGCCAGCCCGCCCTGAATAATCCCCGCCAGAATAACGCCGGTAGAGATGCTGTTGGTAAACAGCGTAGTGGCGGCGCCCGGCCTGCCCGGCATCAAATCCTGAAAATAGAGCATGCCAATTCCGGCAATAATACCGATGAAAATCGCATTAAATATCTGAATCACCATCAGCATGGTGCGCGACTGAAACAGCACCAGGCCGAGATAAAACAGCACCCCTGCTGCCACCGCGATCAGCATCATGCGTCGTTTGCCCACGCGTTTGACATAATGGCCCGCCAACAACATGGCGGGAATTTCCAGTCCGGCGGCGGTGCCCATCAGTAAGCCCGCAAGATTGTCAGGCAGGCCAAGCGTGCTGCTGATATAGAGCGGCATATCAATGATATACATGGTATTGCAGCTCCACATAATCACCGACGCGAGGAACAGCAGGCGAACATCTTTATCGCGCCAGGCGCTGATTTGCGTCAGCACCACTTCGGGCGATTGCACCACCCGTGGCACCGACGGCAGCGCCAGCCAGATCAGCAGCAGGCAGATGACAAACAGCCCGGCAGCCACCAGAAACATGGTGGTAAAGCCGTAATGCAGCGCCAGCGCAAAAGACAACGGTGGACCGATAACCCAGGCGAGCGAAAGCTGGGCGCGCATGATGGAACTGAACATCACCACTTCGCGCGCCGAACTGTCAGCATATTCACGCGCCAGGGCAAAAATTTGCGGCATCGCCACGCTGGCCAGCGCCGAGAGAAATACGCCGATGGTAATCAGCGTCAGGTAGTCGCGGTTAAAAGCGAACAGCACGGCGTTAATCAGCGCCATCACGCAGCAGAACAGAATCAGCATGCGACGATCGCCGCGGTTATCCGATCGTTTGGCCAGCAGCAGGCTGACAGCAATGCCCGCAACGGCGTTAACGGTATAGAACAGACCGATCCAGAAAGGACGCACATCAACTTCACGCGCCAGAAACAGGCTGAGCGTTGGCGCCTGTAGCGCCCCGGCAACTCCCACCATAAAAGAGACAGCCATAAACGCCGCATAGACCGGATTGATGCGGCGCTGGCGCGTTAACAAGGATTTCATCAGGGATCCTTCACGGATAAGAAGACAAGCAGGTAAGCGTAAAAGAAAGCACAGCAAAATAAAAAAAGCCAGCAGGCATAACGCGCGCTGGCGGTGTAAGTGCACCCTACTCAGAATAATAATGGTTGAGCGCCATTTGCCAGGCAAAGGTCTCCCGCTCTTCCATTGATAAACAGTATGCCCGTAATATGGGGCAACAAAAACAGAGCAGTTTTGACAAGGAGTTCCTCTTTTATGTCATCGTCGCGGCTTCAGCAGCAGTTCATCCGGCTCTGGCAATGTTGTCAGGGAGAAACGCAGGCCACCACCCTGAACGATCTGGCGCTGCAGCTGAACTGTTCGCGTCGTCATATGCGTAACCTGTTAAATGCCATGCAGGCTGCCGGCTGGCTTGAATGGCAGGCGGAAGCAGGACGCGGCAAACGTTCACAGCTGCGTTTCCTCTATACCGGGCTAACGCTGCAGCAGCAGCGGGTGGAAGATCTGCTGGATCAGGATCGCATCGATCAGCTGGTGCAACTGGTTGGCGACAAGGATCGAGTGCGACAGATGATCGCTTCTCATCTGGGCCGACGCTTTCGTCAGGGGAAGCATATCCTGCGCATTCTCTACTACCGTTCCCTGCTCAATCTGCTGCCTGGCGCCCCGCTCCGCCGCTCGGAAACCCATCTTGCAAGACAGATCTTTAGCGGGCTGACGCGCATAAATGAGGAAAACGGGGAAATCGAAGCGGACATTGCCCATCACTGGCAGCAAATTTCTCCGCTGCACTGGCGGTTCTATCTGCGTCCGGCGATCCACTTTCATCACGGTCGTGAACTGACCATGCAGGATGTGATTGTTTCTCTGCAACGTGTCAGCACGCAGCCGCTCTATTCTCACCTGCAAAAGATTGAATCTGTGGCGCCCTGGACGCTGGATATTCATCTTAGCCAGCCCGACAGCTGGCTGCCCTGCCTGACCGCCAGTATCGGTGCCATGATTCTGCCGGAAGAGTGGCCAACGCTGCCCAATTTTGCTCGCCAGCCGATCGGCACCGGGCCTTACGCGGTGGTGGATAATCAAGCCACGCAGCTGAAAATTCAGGCTTTCGACGACTATTTTGGCTATCGTGCGCTGATCGACGAGGTCGCGATCTGGGTCCTGCCTGAGATTACCGACGATCTGGTTTATGCCGGGGTAAAACTGGAGGGCGAAACCCAGGCGGAAAAATCCCGGGAGAGCCGTCTGGAAGAGGGATGCTACTTTTTGCTGTTCGATCAACGCAGTAATACAGGCCGTGATCCGGAGATACGGCGCTGGCTCAGTCATCTGTGCAACCCGGTTGCGCTGCTCAATCATTCCGAGCCGGGCTATCAGCGTTACTGGTTTCCGGCGTGGGGCGTTTTGCCACGCTGGCATCATCGGCCGGAACGCATCAACGTGATTAAACCCGCCGGGCTCACTCGTCTGGTGCTCACCTGGTACAAAGATCACGTTGAGCATCAGGCGATCGCGAATACGCTGCAACCCTTGCTGGCTGCCGAGGGTGTGGAGCTGGTCACGCAGCAGGTCGATTATGAAAGCTGGTATCGCGGCGAAGCAGAGAGCGACATCTGGTTAGGCAGCGCCAATTTTACCCTGCCGCTTGAATATTCGCTGTTCGCCCTGCTTTATGAGATTCCGTTACTGCATCACTGCATTGATATCGACTGGGACGCCGACGCTGCGCGCTGGCGATCGCAGCAGCTGCCGCTGGCGGAGTGGTGTCGACAGCGCGTAGCCGATTATTCGTTACATCCGCTGTTTCATCACTGGCTGCTACTGGAAGGCGAACGCAGCATGCGCGGTGTACGGATGAACACGCTGGGCTGGTTCGATTTCAAATCGGCCTGGTTTGCACCGCCGGACCTCTAACCCTTTCGTAACCCGGGTATTCTGTCTAGAATAAGCCGTTCTCAACGGGGTGCGACCACTTTGCTGATACCGCCGGACAGCGCGCAGAAACCGCAGCGTACAATAGTACGTGAGGATTTTGAGCACTGCCCGGCACAGGATCAACGCCTGCGCAGCAAGTATAAAGTCGCTGAGAAAGACCCGTCGAACCTGATCCGGTTAACCCCGGCGTAGGGATTTGAGAGTGAGCGTCCCTCAGATCCTTTGCGACTCATAAATTATCCTTCCCAGGAGCGCAAAGTGTTAAAAAAAGTCTTACCTGTCCTGCTGCTGTTATCCACGCCGGCGCTGGCCGCGACACCCGTTCTCACCGTCTATACCTACGACTCTTTCGCCTCTGAATGGGGCCCCGGCCCGGCGGTAAAAAAGGCATTTGAAGCGCAATGCGGCTGCGAGCTTAAATTTGTGGCGCTGGAAGATGGCGTTTCGTTGCTGAATCGTCTGCGTATGGAAGGTAAAAACAGCAAAGCCGATGTGGTGCTGGGGCTGGATAACAATTTGCTACAGGCGGCTCAGCAAACCGGATTGTTTGCCAAAAGCGACGTCGACAGCTCGGCACTCACCGTACCGGGTGGCTGGCACGACAGTACGTTCGTGCCTTTTGATTACGGCTACTTCGCTTTCGTGTATGACAAAACGCGCCTGAAAAACCCGCCTGCCAGCCTGAAAGAGCTGGTGGAGAGCGATCAAAAATGGCGGGTCATTTATGAAGATCCGCGCACCAGCACGCCGGGATTAGGCTTACTGCTGTGGATGCAAAAAGTGTTCAGCGATCGGACACCGCAGGCGTGGCAACAGCTGGCGCAGAAAACGGTCACGGTCACTAAAGGCTGGAGCGAAGCCTATGGTCTCTTTCTGAAAGGAGAAGGCGACCTGGTGCTGAGCTATACCACTTCGCCCGCTTATCATCTGATTGAAGAGAAGAAAACCCAGTACGCCGCGGCTAACTTTGCCGAAGGCCACTATTTACAGGTGGAAGTGGCCGCGCGCCTTAACGCCAGCAAACAGCCTGAACTGGCGAAACAGTTCCTGCAGTTTATGGTAAGCGCGCCTTTCCAGCAGACTGTCGCCACCGGTAACTGGATGTATCCAGTGGATAAAACCCCGCTGCCGGCGGGCTTTGAACAGCTAACCGTGCCGAAAACGGCGCTGAGCTACTCGGCGAAAGAGGTCGCCGATCACCGTGCGCAATGGATAGCCGAATGGCAACGCGCCGTCAGTCGCTAAGCTGGCTGCTGCCGGGCGGCAGTGCGGCGGCGCTTCTGCTGGCGGTCGCCCTGCTCGCCTTTGGTGCGTTATGGTATAGCGCGCCCGCTATCGACTGGCGGGCGCTGCTCAACGATGACTACCTGCAACATGTGCTGCTGTTCTCTTTCTGGCAGGCTTCATTGTCGGCGCTGTTCTCCGTCCTACCCGCGATTTTTCTGGCAAGAGCGCTGTGGCGACGGCGCTTTCCTGGCCGTCTGCTGCTGCTGCGATTATGCGCAATGACGCTGGTGCTACCGGTACTGGTGGCGGTGTTTGGCATTCTCAGCGTGTATGGCCGCGCAGGCTGGCTGGCGACGATCTGCCACTGGCTGGGCATAAATTACACCTTTTCGCCCTACGGCCTGACCGGCATCCTGCTGGCGCACGTTTTCTTTAATTTGCCGCTGGCGACCCGGCTGCTGTTGCAGGCGCTTGAGCAGATTCCCGGTGAACAGCGCCAGTTGGCGGCACAGCTCGGCATGCGCGGCTGGAATCATTTTTATCTGCTGGAGTGGCCCTGGCTGCGTCGCGCGCTGTTTCCTGCCGCCGCGCTGATTTTCATGCTCTGCTTTGCCAGTTTTGCCACCGTATTGTCGTTGGGTGGCGGACCACGCGCGACCACCATTGAACTGGCGATTTTTCAGGCGCTCAGCTTCGACTACGATCCAGGTAAAGCGGCGCTGCTGTCGCTGATTCAGATGTTCTGTTGTCTGGGATTAGTGATGCTCAGTCAGCGACTGAGCAAAGTCATCCCCTCAGGCACACGGCAGCTAAACGGCTGGCGCGATCCGCATGACAGCTGGCCCGCCCGGCTGGCGGATACGGTGCTGATTACGCTCGCACTGGTGTTGCTGCTACCGCCGTTGCTGGCGGTGATTGCGGATGGCACACACCGCGCGCTGCAAGGCGTGTTGCCGGAAGCGGCGCTGTGGCAGGCTACCCTGACCTCGCTGCGCATCGCGGTTGCCGCGGGCGTGCTGACGGTGGTATTGAGCATGATGCTGCTGTGGAGCAGCCGCGAGCTGCGCCTGCGTCAGCAGTTGCTGGCCGGACAGGCGCTGGAGCTCAGCGGCATGCTGATTCTCGCCATGCCGGGCATCGTGTTGGCTACCGGTTTTTTCCTGCTGCTCAACACCACCATTGGCTTGCCCCAGCAGGCGGATGGCATCGTGATTTTTACCAATGCATTGATGGCGATTCCTTATGCCATGAAGGTGCTGGAAAATCCGATGCGCGATACGGCCGAACGCTATAACCGACTCTGCCTCTCCCTTGGCATACGCGGCTGGAATCGGCTGCGCTGGGTAGAGCTACGCGCATTAAAACGTCCGCTGGCGCAGGCGCTGGCTTTTGCCTGCGTGCTGTCAATTGGCGATTTCGGCGTAGTCGCGCTGTTTGGCAATGCCGATTTCCGTACGCTGCCCTTCTACCTTTATCAGCAGATTGGCGCCTATCGCGGACAGGATGGTGCCTTCACCGCCCTGTTGTTGCTGCTGCTCTGTTTTGCCCTGTTTAGCCTGATTGAACGATTGCCTGGACGCCATGCTGACACTGACTGATCTGACCTATCTGTATAACCATCTGCCGATGCGCTTTTCCCTCAACCTGCAGGCGGGCGAGCGGGTCGCAGTGCTCGGGCCGAGCGGTGCCGGAAAAAGCACGCTGCTGAGTTTAATTGCCGGTTTTTTGCCGGTTTCCAGCGGCGAGTTAATGATTGCCCATCAGCAACATACGTTCAGCGCGCCGGCGCAGCGTCCGGTTTCGATGCTGTTTCAGGAGCACAATCTTTTTCCACATCTTACCGTGGCGCAAAACATTGGGCTCGGCCTGCATCCCGGCCTGAAGCTCGATGCCGCGCAGCAGCAGGCACGCAACGATATTGCCCGGCGTGTCGGCCTGAGCGAGTTGATGGATCGGTTGCCAGAGCAGCTTTCCGGCGGCCAGCGTCAGCGCGTGGCGCTGGCCCGCTGTCTGGTGCGTCAGCAGCCGGTGCTGCTGCTGGACGAGCCTTTTTCAGCGCTTGATCCCGCCCTGCGTAAAGAGATGCTGCAGCTGGTGGAAACGGTCTCTATTGAACGCAACATTACGCTGCTGATGGTGTCGCACAGCATTGAAGATGCCGCACACATTGCGCCGCGCAGCGTGCTGGTGGTGGAAGGCGAGATTTACTGGGAAGGTGCCACCGCCCAGTTGCTGAGCGGTGAAGTGGATGCCGCCGCGGTATTAGGCATTCCGCGGCGGTAACCTGCTAGCCGATAAACACTTTCCATAGCAGATCGCGGAAAATCGGCATCATCGGATGAAACTGAATCGCCACGAAACTGGCGATGGCTGCCAGCATCATTAACGGCGCCAGCCAGCGTAAACGTGCGGCCGGTAACCAGGCGCTGGCCCAGTCGCGCTTTTTATCGCCGCGCCACCAACGCCAGCAGAGCCAGACGGCCAGCCAGATCAGCAGTGCCACACCCAGCAGCAGCCATTTAAACAGCCCGCTTTGCGCATCTTTCGGCACATCCACCGCCACACCGGCCAGAATACCCGGTAGAAAATAGAGCGGAGGCCAGAGCAGGCAGCCGACAATGTTTGGCGGCGCGAATTTTCTCACCGGCAGTTCCAGCATGCCTGCGACCATCGGGATCAGCGGCCGCGTCGGCCCGACAAAACGCCCTACCAGAATGGTAAACATGCTGTGTTCATGCAGCGCATGCTCAGTTTTATCCAGCATTCGCTGATGCTTTTTCAGGAACCGCCAGCGGTGCAGCGGCCCCTTGAACTTCCAGCCGATGTAGTAGGAGATCCAGTCGCCCAGAAAGCAGCCTGCGGTACCGGCAGCCCAGGCAGAATAGAGATTAATGTGACCGCCGCCAATCAGTGCGCCCAGCGACGCCATCAGCACCGTTCCCGGCAGAATAAGGCCAACCAGCGCCAGTGACTCAAAAAAAGCCACTAATCCGATCGTGACCAGCGCCCAGCCCATCGACTGCGCCATCAGTTGTTCCAGCCAGGCTTCCATAATGTTCCCAGTTACTTGCAAGAGCAGGGATTGTCCAGAGCGCGCGTCATAGCGTCAAGGGATGTTTTGTATGCGATTGTTGACAGAGGCGCAGCGGCCGCGCGGTGCAGAAAATAGCCGCCGCCCGCTGCGGAACTGTATAAATAAACATGCTAAAATAGCGCGTTAATTTCAGAAAAGGGCGACATGTGAATCAGTCACGTGCAGGTTTTGTTCTTACCCGTCACTGGCGTGATACCGCGTCAGGCACCGAGATCGTGCTCTGGCTGGCGACCGACGCGGGCCCACAACGGCTGGTGCTGCCGCTGCAGGAGTCTGTCGCCTTTATTCCGCAGCGTTTTCAGTCACAGGTAGAAGCACTGCTGCACAACGAACGGCAGTGGCGTCTGGCCCCGCTCACGCTGAAAGACTTCCGCCAGCAGCCAGTTATGGGTTTGTACTGCACGCAATATCGCCAGCTGCAGCGGCTGGAAAAATTGCTGCGTGAACAGGGCATTACGGTTTACGAAGCGGATATCAAACCGCCGGAACGCTTTCTGATGGAGCGTTTTATCACCGCGCCGGTCTGGTTTGACGGCACGCCGGGACGCGACACGCTGACTGACGCGCGCGTGAAGCCCTGCGCCAGCTATCGTCCGCCGCTGAAGTGGGTGTCGTTGGATATCGAAACCAATCAGCACGGCGATCTCTACTGCATCGGACTGGAAGGCTGCGGCCAGCGCACGGTGTATATGCTCGGCCCGGAGAATGGCGATGCCAGCATGCTCGATTTCAAACTGGAGTATGTCGCTACGCGGCCGCAGCTGCTGGAAAAGCTCAATCACTGGTTTGCCGAGCACGATCCTGATGTGCTCATCGGCTGGAATGTGATCCAGTTCGATCTGCGCGTGCTGCAAAAGCATGCCGATCGCTACGCCATTCCGCTGCGTCTTGGCCGTCAGCAAACCGCCCTTGAGTGGCGCGAACACGGCTTTAAGCCCGGCGTTTTTTTTGCCCAGGCCATCGGCCGACTGATTATCGACGGCATTGAGGCCCTGAAGTCCGCCTTCTGGAATTTCGCCTCGTTTAGCCTCGAGTCGGTGTCGCGCGAATTGCTGGGCGACGGCAAAGCGATCGACAATCCGTGGCAGCGCATGAATGAAATCAACCAGCGCTTTGCCGAAGATAAGCCGGCGCTGGCCCGCTACAACCTCAAAGATTGCGAGCTGGTCACGCGCATCTTTCATAAAACCGCCATCATGCCTTTTTTGCTGGAGCGTGCCAGCGTAAACGGCTTGCCTGCCGATCGGCATGGCGGTTCGGTAGCGTCGTTTACCCACCTTTATATGCCACGTATGCACCGCGCCGGTTTTGTGGCACCGGGTATCGGCGAAGTGGCACCGGAAACCAGCCCCGGCGGCTACGTAATGGATTCACGTCCCGGCCTGTATGATTCCGTGTTGGTGCTTGATTATAAAAGCCTTTATCCGTCGATTATTCGTACCTTTCTTATCGATCCGATCGGGTTGGTGGAAGGTCTCGCGCATCCTGATGATGCGTCATCCATAGAGGGGTTTCGCGGCGCACGCTTCTCGCGCCAGCATCACTGCCTGCCCGCCATTGTTGAGCAGATTGGTCAGGGACGCGAAGCGGCAAAAAAACAGGGCAATCAACCGCTATCACAGGCGCTGAAAATCATTATGAACGCGCTGTATGGCGTGCTGGGTACGCCTTCCTGCCGCTTTTTCGATCCACGACTGGCCAGTTCAATTACCCTGCGTGGCCATGAAATCATGCGCCAGACGCAGCAGCTGATTGAAGCCCAGGGCTACGATGTGATTTACGGCGATACCGACTCCACTTTTGTCTGGCTGAAGACGGCGCATAGCGAGCAGCAGGCGAATGACATTGGGCAGCAGCTGGTGCAAAAGGTGAATGCCTGGTGGCAACAGCACCTGCAGGAGAAGTATGGCCTGACCAGCGCGCTGGAGCTGGAATATGAAACCCATTTTAGCCGCTTCCTGATGCCCACCATCCGAGGTGCGGAACAGGGCAGCAAAAAACGCTATGCCGGATTAACCGGCGAAGGCACGCAACAGCGCATGGTATTCAAAGGGCTGGAGACGGTACGCACCGACTGGACGCCACTGGCGCAACGCTTTCAGCAAGCGCTCTATCTGCGTATTTTTACTCATCAGCCCTGGCAGGCATTTATTCTTGAAACCGTGCAACAGCTGCTCGATGGTCAGCTGGATGAGGAGCTGGTCTACAAAAAGCGTTTGCGCCGCCCGCTGCATGAATATGAACGAAACGTGCCGCCGCACGTACGCGCGGCGCGCATTGCGGATGAGCAAAATCAGAAGCTGGGACGCCCGCTGCGTTATCAAAAAGGCGGCTCTATTCGCTATGTCATGGCGACATCGGGCCCGGAGCCGCTGGAGGTGCGCACGACGCCGCTGGATTACGATCACTACGTTACGCGCCAGCTGCAGCCAGTTGCCGATGGCATCCTGCCTTTTGTCGGCGATGACTTTGCTACATTGATAACGGGTCAGTTAGGGCTGTTTTGACAGGTGACGAAAGCACGGCCTTCCAGTACCATAGCGCCCTTCCTGAAACTCACTGCGCTGACATCTCACCAGGCTTCCCGCCTGACGGCAATGTATTGCCCGTGAGCAGCCAGGCTGCCGCTGATTGAGATCCGCAGTACTGCGCCCTGCGCGCCATGATGGACAAAAAATCACCGCCAGCGTGGTCCGCTGCTAACGATGCGGATCACGGCCTACACATTTTATGACGAGAATCGAGCCACTAATTTATGCCTTTTAAACTTGGTCAACGCTGGATCAGCGATACGGAAAGCGAACTTGGATTGGGAACCGTGGTGGCTGTGGATGCCCGAATGGTGACCCTGCTCTTCCCCGCAACCGGTGAAAACCGCCTGTATGCCCGAAATGATTCGCCCGTGACCCGTGTCGTGTTTAATCCGGGTGATACCGTCACCAGCCATGAAGGCTGGCAGCTGGAAGTTGAAGAAGTCCTCGAAGAGAATGAGGTCGTCAGCTATGTCGGCACGCGTCTCGACACGGCAGAAACCGGCGTCGTGCTGCGTGAAGTGATGCTCGACAGTAAGCTGGTGTTCAGCAAGCCGCAGGATCGCCTGTTTGCCGGCCAGCTCGATCGTATGGATCGTTTTGCCCTGCGTTTTCGCGCCCGTAAATATCACAGCGAGCAGTATCGCCTGCCGACCAGCGGCCTGCGTGGCATGCGCACCAATCTGATTCCGCATCAGCTGCATATCGCACACGATGTTGGCCGTCGCCACGCACCGCGCGTGCTGCTGGCAGATGAAGTGGGTTTGGGCAAAACCATTGAAGCCGGCATGATCATTCAGCAGCAGTATCTGGCGGGCCGCGCCGAACGCGTGCTGATCGTGGTGCCGGAAACGCTGCAGCATCAGTGGCTAGTGGAAATGCTGCGTCGCTTCAACCTGCGTTTCGCGCTGTTTGACGACGACCGTTACGCCGAAGCGCGCCTCGACAGCGCTAACCCGTTTGATACCGAGCAGATGATCATCTGTTCGCTCGACTTTGTACGTCGCAACAAACAGCGTCTTGAGCAGTTGGCCGATGCGGAATGGGATCTGCTGGTGGTCGATGAAGCGCATCATCTGGCGTGGAGCGAAGGCGAACCGAGCCGTGAATATCAAGTGATTGAACAGCTGGCCGAGCAGATCCCGGCCGTGTTGCTGCTGACCGCCACGCCGGAACAGCTCGGCATGGAAAGCCACTTTGCGCGCCTGCGTCTGCTCGATCCCAACCGCTTCCACGATTTTGAGCAGTTTGTAGCAGAGCAGAAAAACTTCCGTCCGATCGCTGATGCGGTGAGCCTGCTGCTGGCCGATAACGTGCTCGGCAGTGAAGAACTCGATCGTCTGAATGCGCTGATGGGCGAAGAAGATATTACCGCCCTGCTGCAGGTGGCGAACAGCGACCGTGAAGGCAAGCTGGAAGCACGTAAATCGCTGATCGCCATGCTGATGGATCGCCACGGCACCAGCCGCGTGCTGTTCCGTAATACTCGCAACGGCGTTAAAGGCTTTCCAAAGCGCGAACTGCATCCGATTCTGCTGCCGCTGCCGACGCAGTATCAGACGGCGATCAAGGTCTCCGGCATCATGAGCGCCCGTAAAACGGTGGATGAGCGCGCACGCGACATGCTTTATCCGGAGCAGATTTATCAGGAGTTTGAAGGCGAAACTGGCACCTGGTGGAACTTCGATCCGCGCGTGGAATGGTTGATGGGGTATCTGACCAGCCACCGTGATGAAAAAGTGCTGGTGATCTGTGCCAAAGCGGCCACTGCGCTGCAGCTGGAGCAGGTACTGCGTGAGCGCGAGGGTATCCGTGCCGCGGTATTCCATGAAGGCCTGTCGATCATTGAACGCGACCGCGCGGCGGCTTACTTCGCCTCGGAAGAGAACGGCGCGCAGGTGCTGCTCTGCTCTGAGATTGGTTCAGAAGGCCGTAACTTCCAGTTTGCCAGCAGCCTGGTGATGTTTGATCTGCCGTTTAATCCCGACCTGCTGGAGCAGCGCATTGGCCGTCTGGATCGCATTGGTCAGGCAAATGATATCCAGATTTTTGTCCCTTATCTTGAGAAAACCGCGCAGGCCGTGCTGCTGCGCTGGTATCACGAAGGGCTGGATGCCTTTGAGCACACTTGCCCAACTGGCCGTGCCATTTATGACAGCGTTTATCCGCAGCTGATTGAGATGCTGGCGGCGCCGGAAAACCCGCAGGGTCTGGATGACTTCATCGTTAGCTGTCGTGAGCAGCACGACGCGATGCGTCAACAGCTGGAACAGGGACGCGATCGCCTGCTGGAACTGAACTCCAACGGCGGCGAACAGGCACTGGCGCTGGCTGACAGCATTGCCGCGCAGGACAATGATACCGATCTGGTGAATTTCGCGTTGAATCTGTTTGATATCGTGGGTATCAATCAGGATGATCGCAGCGATAACCTGATTGTGCTGACGCCGTCCGATCACATGCTGGTACCCGATTTCCCGGGTCTGCCAGAAGAAGGCTGCACCATCACCTTCAACCGTGAGCAGGCGCTGTCGCGGGAAGATACGCAGTTCATCACCTGGGAACATCCAATCATCCGTAACGGGCTGGATCTGGTGTTGTCTGGTGATACCGGCAGCTGTGCACTCTCCCTGCTGAAAAACAAAGCGTTGCCGGTGGGTACTCTGCTGGTTGAGATGATTTATGTGGTTGAAGCGCAGGCGCCTAAAGGGCTGCAGCTGACGCGTTTCCTGCCGCCGACGCCGGTGCGTATGCTGATCGACCGTAAAGGCACTAACCTCGCCGATAAGGTGGAGTTTGAGAGCTTTAACCGCCAGCTCAACGCGGTGAATCGTCATACTGGCAGCAAACTGGTGAATGCCGTGCAACAGGATGTGCACGAAATCATCAAGCTGTCGGAGCCAACCATTGCTGATGAAGCACGAGCGCTGATTGCCCGGGCGAGTCAGGAAGCCGATGAGAAGCTAAGCGCTGAACTGTCGCGGCTTAACGCGCTGAAAAAAGTAAACCCTAACATCCGTGAGGATGAAATTGAGGCGCTGGAAAGCAACCGCGAGCAGGTGCTCTCTGCGCTCAGCGAAGCCAACTGGCGACTCGATGCGCTGCGTCTTATTGTCGTTACGCACCAATAACCATTCGGGGCGCCTGGCGCCCCCCTGGAAAAGATGATGGAACCCTATAACCCGCCGCTGGAACCCTGGCTACACGTGCTGTATCAGGATAACCACATCATGGTGGTCAACAAGCCCAGCGGATTACTCTCGGTGCCGGGCCGCCAGCCGGAGCACAAAGATAGCGTTATGACGCGCATTCAGCGCGATTATCCCGCGGCTGAATCGGTGCATCGCCTCGATATGGCGACCAGCGGCGTGATTATTGTGGCGCTGACCAAAGCCGCCGAGCGTGAGCTGAAGCGGCAGTTTCGTGAGCGTGAACCCGCCAAGCGTTATCAGGCGCGCGTCTGGGGACATCCTGCCGCAGAGAAAGGCGTGATCGATCTGCCGCTGATTTGCGACTGGCCAAATCGGCCAAAACAGAAAGTCTGTTTTGAAACCGGTAAAGCGGCGCAAACGGAATATGAGGTGCTGGAATACCGTGATGATAACAGCGCCAGCGTGCAGCTTACGCCGATCACCGGCCGCTCTCATCAGCTGCGCGTGCATATGCTGGCGCTGGGCCACCCTATTTTAGGCGACGGCTTTTATGCCCACGATGAAGCCAAAGCGATGGCGGCTCGTCTGCTGCTGCATGCGGAGATGCTGACGATTACCCATCCTCAATATGGCACGCCGATGACGTTTCGGCAGCCCGCGGAGTTTTAACGGGATTTGGATTGTGACTTGCAGGCGGTTTTGATGCTTTTAAATATCAAACGGTCAACATCAACAACGTGAATAAGCAGCGCCTGGAAGAACGATTGTAAAGGGTATTGAATGTTGCGGGGCTGGAGAGGTTATTGGCGCAGACGGTTTATTTGCGGTCAGCGCACAGCAACCGGCGCGTACTGAAGTACGTGAGGATTGCGCGCACTGCCCGTGGAGAAAATGGCAGGCAAGATAGCCCGATTACTTCAACCCTTTTTCGCGGCGGATAAGATCATAGGCCGCCTGTATCTCCTGCGCTTTTTGCTTGGCCATCTCCATCATTTCCGGCGGCAGGCCTTTGGCCACCAGCTTGTCGGGATGATGCTCGCTCATCTGCTTGCGATAGGCGCGCTTGATGGTAATGGCGTCATCGCCAGGCTTCACGCCAAGCACGCTGCACGCATCTTCAAGCGTAGGGCCGCGCTGCTGAAAGTGACCGCCGTGTGAAGAACGGCTCTGCGAATGCTGACCACCACCAAATTGCTGGCCGCCCTGCATCATGCGCAGAAACTGATCGAACTGCGTGCGTGAGATGCCGAGCTCTTCAGCAATCACGTATAACACCTGCCGTTCGTTGGGATGCAGCGAGCCGTCGGCGAACGCAGCC
Organism: Duffyella sp. Ts4; assembly: GCF_051851875.1. NCBI lineage: Bacteria > Pseudomonadati > Pseudomonadota > Gammaproteobacteria > Enterobacterales > Erwiniaceae > Duffyella > Duffyella sp. Ts4. The sequence goes on from NZ_JBLYPN010000005.1 coordinate 155,951, forward strand.
TGAATCTGAATCTCCAGAAACATACGAATTAAATCGAAGCGGCCGAAACAGGCGCTGCGCAATTCACGTAATTTGTTGCGTAGCGGATAATCGCCCTGCTTGCCTTCGCGAAACGCCTGCTGCGCTGCGGTGCGTGCAGCGCCGTGCAGTTGCATACGTTCCATTAATAAAGAAGCGATCTGAATATCTGCTTCGGTCACCCGGCCTTTCGACTTGGTCAAATGGCCCATGACCTGAAAGGTGGTGCGGAAAAAGAGATTTTGTCGCGCCTGCTGATTGGCAAAATAGCCCTGTCCCTTTTTGCTGCGAATTTTATCCACTACGTGGCCGAAAATCAGGCCAAGAACGAGACCCCAAAAGCCCGCGCCAGAAATCAATCCCAACACCAAACCGATTACTTTTCCCCAGTAGCGCATAAACTCCTCAATTCGCCATGCTCACGGCTCGAAATTGCATTATCATACCTGTCATTTACTCCACCGCCTAACGTCAACGCGGGCAGAGCAGGATTAACGCTGGCGCTACGAAGTGCAGTAAGTTAGTCTCTGACCGTTTGTCGGCATGATGCCAGTTATCACGGAATACTCGATACCGCGTATGAAAAAACGTATACCTACCCTGCTGGCCACTATGATTGGCGCAGCCTTGTATAGCCAGCAGACGCTCGCCGATGATTTGATGTCGCAGTGCATGTTGGGTGTACCCAGTTACAACCGTCCTCTGGTTCAGGGGCAAACCAATCAGCTGCCGGTCACCATCAACTCAGATGCCGTAAAAGGCAACTATCCGGATGATGCGGTATTCACCGGTAACGTTGATGTACAGCAGGGCAACAGCCGACTGCAGGCTGACGAAATGCAGCTTCACCAGCGCCAACAGCCTGGCGAAACCACACCAACGCGCACCATCGATGCGCTGGGTAATGTGCACTACGACGACAATCAGGTCATCCTGAAAGGTCCGAAAGCCTGGTCAAATCTGAATACCAAAGACACCAATGTCTGGAACGGCAGCTATCAGATGGTTGATCGCCAGGGTCGCGGCGTCGCCGATCAGATGAAGCAGCGTGGTGAAAACCGCTACACCATTCTTGAAAACGGTAGCTTTACCTCTTGCCTGCCCGGCTATAACAGCTGGAGCGTGGTAGGTTCTGAGATCATTCAGGATCGTGAAGAACAGGTTGCAGAAATCTGGAATGCCCGCTTCAAAATCGGCGCGGTGCCGGTGTTTTACAGCCCTTATTTGCAGTTACCGATCGGCGATCGCCGACGCTCCGGCTTTCTGATCCCTAATGCAAAATATGGCAGCAATAACGGCTTTGAGTTCATGCTGCCCTATTACTGGAACATTGTGCCACAGGCGGATGCGACCATTACGCCGCACTACATGAGCCGTCGCGGTACGCAGCTGCAAAACGAATTCCGCTATCTGACCGACGCGGGCGCAGGCCTGATTGAGTTTGACTATCTGGGTTCTGACAAGCAGTACGATAAAGATAAAGCGATCCGTAATATTTCCGAGAACGACGACTCTGACCGCTGGCTGTTCTACTGGCGTCACGCCGGGGTTTACGATCAGCACTGGCGCTTTAACGCCGACTATACCAAGGTCAGCGATCCTTACTATTTCAACGACCTGAGCTCGACTTACTATACGTCGACAGATGGTTACGCCACGCAGAAGTTCAGTATCGGTTATGCCGACACCAACTGGGATGCGACGCTGTCGAGTAAGGATTTCCAGGTCTTCTCGATCAACCGTAATAACAATATCTATCGTGCGCAGCCGCAGCTGGACCTCAACTATTATCAGAACGATGTTGGGCCTTTTGATACGCGCATTTATGGACAGGCGGTGAAGTTTACCAACGTCAATGAACGCTATCCGGACGCCACGCGTTTACACGTCGAGCCGACGATCAACCTGCCACTGTCAAACGGCTGGGCAAGCCTGGATACCGAAGCGAAGCTGCTGGCAACTCATTATCAGCAGGATGGCGTTGAGTTTTACAATAACTCGGTGGATACCGATCGTAATAATCAGCTGAAAGAGTCGGTAAACCGCGTCATGCCGCAGTTCAAGGTTGACGGCCGCATGGTGTTTGACCGTGATATGGATTGGGCAGAAGGTTATACGCAGACGCTGGAACCGCGTGTGCAGTACCTCTATATCCCTTATCGCAACCAAAGCAACATCATGTCGTATGACTCGACGCTGCTGCAAACTGACTACACCGGCCTGTTCCGCGATCGCACTTACAGCGGCCTGGATCGCATCGCTTCGGCGAACGATGTCGCGACCGGCGTCACCTCGCGAATTTATGATAACGATCTGGTTGAACGTTTTAACGTTTCTGTAGGTCAAATCTACTCGTTTACCCCTTCCCGCACTGGTTTAAACCAGATTAGCAAGGAAGATGATACCGGCAGCCTGGTGTGGGCAGGTGATTCATACTGGAAAATTAGCGATCGTTGGGGCGTGCGTGGCGGGATTCAGTACGATACGCGCCTCGATAATGTCTCTCAGGGTAATGCGATTCTGGAATATCGCCGTGATGCCGATCGTATGATGCAGCTGAGCTATCGCTACAGCAGCCCGGACTATGTGGCCACGGCGTTAGATCAGGATATTTCGTCTAACCCGATTTATAAAGATGGCATTTCGCAGGTAGGCGCAACCGCCAGCTGGCCAATTGCTGATGCCTGGTCCGTTGTCGGTGCCTATTACTACGATACCAAGGCATCCAAACCGGCCGATCAGCTGGTTGGCTTGCAGTACAGCTCATGCTGTTACGCGATCCGCCTGGGATACGAGCGCAAAATTAACGGTTGGGAAAACAACAACAGTAAATATGACAACCAAATCTCGTTCAACATTGAGTTACGTGGTCTGAGTTCCAACTATGGACTGGGCACCAACCAGATGCTGCGTCAGGGAATCTTGCCTTACCAGCGCGCTTTCTGATGTTGTGATATTTGACATGCAATCCCGCTGTGCGGAAAAAAGAATGGAAAAAGTATGAAGAACTGGAGAATGCTGATTCTTGGTGTGGCACTGACGGCTAACACCGCGTTCGCAGCCCCGCAAATGGTTGATAAAGTTGCCGCTGTAGTAAACAACGGTGTGGTGCTGGAAAGCGATGTCGATGGCATGATGAAATCGGTGAAAGCTCAGGCACAGCAGGCAGGACAACAGTTACCTGATGATCGCACGCTGCGTCATCAGATTTTGGAGCGCCAGATCATGGATAATATTATCCTGCAGATGGGGCAAAAAATGGGCGTGCAGGTTACCGACGAACAGCTCGATCAGGCGATTCAAAACATTGCGGCACAAAACCGCATGTCGCTGGATCAGCTGCGTAGCCGCCTGGCTTACGATGGTGCGAACTACCAAACCTATCGTGCCCAGATCCGTAAAGAAATGCAGATTGCCGAAGTGCGTAACAACGAAGTGCGTCGTCGTGTCACCATTCTGCCGCAGGAAGTGGACACGCTGGCTAAGCAGGTTGCCGCACAGAACAGTCAGGGTACCGAGCTGAACCTGAGCCACATTCTGCTGCCGCTGTCGGAAAACCCGACGCAACAGCAGGTTGACGATCAGGAAGCGCTGGCGAAGCAGCTGGTTGGTGAGATCAAGGGCGGAGCCGATTTTGGCAAGCTGGCGGTCACTTACTCAGCCGATCCACAGGCGCTGAAAGGCGGCAATATGGGCTGGGGCAAAATTGAAGAGCTGCCAACCATTTTTGCGCAGGCTGTTAGCTCAGCGAAAAAAGGCGACATCGTCGGCCCGATTCGTTCCGGCGTTGGCTTCCATATCCTGAAGGTCAACGATCTGCGTGGCGAGAGCAAAAACATCTCCGTGACCGAAGTGCACGCGCGTCATATTTTACTGAAGCCGTCACCGATCATGACCGATGCCCAGGCGCGTGCGAAGATCGAAGAAATTGCTGCTGATATTAAAAGCGGCAAGACCAGCTTTGTTCAGGCCGCGAAAAATTTCTCTGACGATCCTGGCTCAGCTAATCAGGGCGGCGATTTAGGCTGGACCTCGCCTGAAGTGTTCGATCCTGCTTTCCGCGACGCGTTACTGCGCTTGCAGAAAGGCCAGATCAGCGCGCCGGTGCACTCCTCTTTCGGCTGGCATTTGATTCAGTTGATGGACACCCGTCAGGTTGATAAAACCGATGCGGCACAGAAAGAGCGCGCTTACCGCCTGTTGTTTAACCGCAAGTTTGCCGAAGAAGCACAAACCTGGATGCAGGAACAACGCGCCAGTGCCTACGTGAAAATTTTGGACAACAATGCTCAATAACCACCGTGTGGTGATCACTCCCGGCGAGCCTGCCGGGATTGGTCCCGATCTCTGTGTCGCGCTGGCTCAGCGCGACTGGCCGGTTGAGCTGGTCATCTGCGCCGATGCCGATCTCCTGCTCAACCGCGCCGCCATGCTCGGTCTGCCGCTGGAATTACTGCCGTATCAGTCAGCCAGTCCGGCGACGCCGCAACGTGCTGGCACCTTAACGCTGCTGGCCATTAATGCGCCGCAACAGGTGCAGCCTGGCCATCTTGATGTCGCCAACGGTGCTTACGTGTTGGAGACGCTGACTCGCGCCTGTGATGGCTGTCTGGCCGGCGAATTTGCCGCGCTGATTACCGGTCCGGTGCATAAAGGCGTCATCAATGACGGCGGCATCGCTTTTACTGGTCATACTGAATTTTTTGCCGAGCGTGCCGGTTGCGAACGGGTCGTGATGATGCTGGCAACCGAAGAACTGCGCGTTGCTCTGGCAACCACGCACCTGCCGCTCAAGGATGTCTCCGCCGCCATTACGCGTGACAGCCTGCATGAAGTCATCTCGATTTTGCATCAGGATTTGCAGCAGAAATTTGCTATCGCCCGCCCCCATATTTTTGTCTGTGGTTTGAATCCCCATGCCGGAGAAGGCGGACATATGGGTCGGGAAGAGATTGACGTTATTACGCCTGCGCTCGATGAATTACGTGCGCAGGACATACAGCTGACCGGCCCGTTACCGGCCGATACGCTGTTCCAGCAAAAATATTTACAGCATGCCGATGCGGTTCTGGCGATGTATCACGACCAGGGTTTGCCGGTGCTGAAATATCAGGGCTTTGGCCGCGCCGTGAACATCACGCTTGGCCTGCCATTTATCCGTACTTCTGTCGATCACGGCACCGCGCTGGAACTGGCGGGCCGTGGCACAGCAGATGCGGGCAGCTTTATTACGGCGCTTAACCTCGCCATCACCATGATTAAGAGCAGTAATGAATAATCGCGTCCACCAGGGCCACTTCGCCCGCAAACGTTTTGGACAGAACTTCCTGAACGATTCCTACATCATCGACAGCATCGTCTCCGCCATTCATCCTCAGAAGCATGAGGCGCTGATTGAAATCGGCCCGGGTCTGGGTGCCTTAACCGAGCCGGTCGCCGAACGCCTTGATGCCCTGACGGTGATTGAACTGGATCGGGATTTAGCCGCACGGCTACAAACTCATCCGTTCCTCGGTCCAAAGCTGACCATTTATCAGCAGGATGCCATGACGTTCAACTTTGCCGAGCTGGCCGCCGAGCGCGGTCAGCCGTTGCGCGTGTTTGGTAACCTGCCCTACAACATCTCGACGCCGTTGATGTTCCATCTTTTCAGCTATACTGATGCGATCAAAGATATGCACTTTATGCTGCAGAAAGAGGTGGTTAACCGACTGGTTGCCGGACCGGGCAGCAAAGCCTATGGCCGACTCACGGTTATGGCGCAATATTATTGCAACGTGATCCCGGTACTGGAAGTGCCGCCAGAGTCCTTTACGCCGGCACCGAAAGTGGATTCGGCGGTGGTACGCCTGGTGCCTCACACCAGCGATCAACGTCCGTCAGTAAGTGATGTGCGCGTATTGAGCCGCATCACTACAGAAGCGTTCGGTAAACGTCGTAAAACCTTACGCAACAGTTTGGGTCACCTGTTCAGCGCTGAAGCGCTGGCAGAGATGGGCATTGATGCCACGCTGCGTGCGGAGAACATTTCCGTTGCGCAATATTGTCAGCTGGCTAACTGGTTAAGTACGCATCCAGAGCTGCCGCAAGAGAGCTAAATCATGAACGATTCGCCCCGGGTTTGTGTTCAGGTACAAAGCGTTTACATTGCCACTCACTCTTCGCCTGAAGATGAGCGTTATGTGTTTGCCTATACCATCACCGTGCGCAATCTGGGGCGTAATACGGTTCAGCTGCTCGGCCGCTACTGGCTGATCACCAACGGCAACGGCGAAGCATCCGAAGTTGAAGGTGAAGGCGTGGTTGGCGAGCAGCCGTACATTGAACCCGGCGACGAGTTCCAGTACACCAGCGGTGCCGTGCTGGAAACGCCGCTTGGTACTATGCAGGGCCATTACGTCATGGTCGACAATGAAGGCGAAAGCTTTCAGGTGGAGATCCCTGTTTTTCGCCTCGCCGTGCCCTCGCATGTCCATTGATCATCCTCGCGCGGAGCCGCTTCGCGCGAGGGTTTTTTCCTCAGGTAAACATTAATGAGTACCTATCTTATTGGCGACGTTCATGGTTGCTACGATGAACTGCAGTCGCTGCTGGCCCAGGTGGCGTTTGATCCCACTCAGGATACATTGTGGCTGACTGGCGATCTGGTTGCTCGCGGCCCTGGCTCGTTGGAGGTGCTGCGCTATGTGCGTTCCCTGGGTGACGCCGTAAAGTTGGTGCTTGGTAATCACGATCTGCATCTGCTGGCGGTCTATGCCGGTATCAGTCGCAATAAACCCAAGGATCGCCTGACGCCGCTGCTGGAAGCAGAAGATGCCGATGAGCTGATCAACTGGTTGCGTCGCCAGCCGTTGCTGCAGGTAGACGAAGAGAAAAAGCTGGTGATGGCGCACGCGGGCATTACACCGCAGTGGGATCTGGAAACGGCAAAAGTCTGCGCACGTGAAGTGGAAGCCGTGCTGTCGAGCGACAGCTATCCGCTGTTCCTTGATGCGATGTATGGCGATATGCCGAATAACTGGACGCCGGACCTTACCGGCTTGTCACGGTTACGTTTCAGCACCAACGCACTGACGCGCATGCGTTACTGCTTTCCAAATGGCCAGCTGGATATGATCAGCAAAGAGACGCCAGAATCCGCTCCGCCGCCGCTGAAACCGTGGTTCGCCATTGAAGGGCCGGTGGCGCGCGACTACACCATTGTCTTTGGCCACTGGGCGTCGCTGGAAGGAAAAGGGACGCCGCCGGGCGTGATTGGCCTTGATACCGGCTGTTGCTGGGGCGGCGTGCTGACCCTGTTACGCTGGGACGATCAGAGCTGGTTTGCGCAGCCGTCCAACCGCCAACGGCCGCTGGACGAATAAACAAAAGAATGCGCCTGGGCGCATTCTTTTTGCTTCACGCGCCGATCACGCCGCCATCTTCACGCGTCACCATAATTACCGACGAGCGCGGGCGCGGGCTGTTATTCGGGAAATGTGAATCGCCCTCTTCGCCCGGATGCTGAACGTTAACAAACAGCGTTTTGTAGTCTGGCGTAAAGGCGATGCCGGTCAGTTCGCAGGATTTTGGTCCCACCATAAAGCGTCGTATCTCACCGGTCTGCGGATCGCCGGTGAGCATCTGATTGTTGCCCTGCCCCTCAAAATCCCCTTTATTGCTGTATTTACCGTCGGTCAGAATCCACAGGCGGCCATCACGGTCAAAACCGAGGCCATCTGGGCTGTTGAAGGTATTTTCAGCGGTGATATTGGGTGTACCGCGATAGATGCCGTCCGGATGCGCAATCGGATTGCCACAGAGCGCAAAAATATCCCAGCTAAAGGCTTTCGCCGTGGCATCGCCTTTTTCATCCCAGCGAATAATCTGGCCGTAGATGTTTTTTGGCCGTGGATTAGCGGCATTGACCGGCATGCCGTCATCACCGCGTTTGCTGTTGTTGGTCAGTGTGCAATAAGCGCGACCATCGTGTGGATTCACTGCGATCCACTCCGGACGATCCATACGGGTCGCATTGACCCGATCGGCGGCGGCACGGGCGTTGATTAATACATCTGCCTGGCTGGCAAAGCCATTCTCTGCGGTCAAACCCTGCTGACCGTGCACCAGCGGCAGCCAGCGGCCGGTGCCTTTCAGTGGCGTGCCGCTGTGGTCACCAACAAACTCCGCGACATAGAGCGTGCCTTCATCCAGCAAGGTTTTATTGGCGGCGGGGTTAGCGTTATCGACCTTACCGTGCGACACGAATTTATAGATATATTCGCCGCGTTCGTCATCGCCCATGTACACCACCAGCTCACCGCTTTTAGCCACGGTGACCGCTGCGTTTTCATGTTTGAAGCGGCCTAATGCGGTGCGCTTCACCGGCACAGAATGCGGATCCATCGGATCGATCTCGACGATCCAGCCGTGGCGATTAAACTCATTGGGATTTTTGGCAACGTCAAAGCGCTCATCAAAATCGGACCAGTTGCGTTCCGGCTCGTTGGGCTCAAGGGTGTAGCGTTTTTGCTGCGGCGTAACCTTGAAGTCTGCCTGTTTGGTACCGAAGTAGGTGTCGTAGTTCTCTTCGCAGGTCAGATAAGTGCCCCACGGCGTCTTGCCGTTAGCGCAGTTGCCAAAGGTGCCAAATACCTTCATGCCTGCGGGATCGGCAGCGGTCTGCAACGCCTTGTCGCCCGCTGCCGGACCGGAGAAACGCATCTCGGTATTGGCGGTAATGCGGCGGTTATAGCGGGATGGACGCACAACCTGCCAGCGATTGTCAGCCTGGCGTGCAATCTCTACAACTGAAACGCCGTGGGCCGCCTGTGATTTACGCACGTCCTCAAGGCTGGTGGCCTTTTTGCCGCCGTGAGCGAACAGGTACTGTTCATTGACATATTCATTGTTGATCGCCAACAGGCCGCGATGTTCGTCGATCGGAAAAAAGCTCATGCCATCGTTATTATCGCCGAACTGTTTTTCCTGGTCGGCTGCGCTGTTTTTGCCTTCTGGATCAAACGCCGGTGCGCCGTCCACCAGCGGTTCACCCCAGGAAATCAGCACCTCAGCGCGATAGCCTTTGGCCACCACCATTGCATCGGCGGTTGAGGCAGGGATACCGGTAAAGCCCAGCAGCTTACTGTTTTGCGGTGCACCGCTAACGTCAGCAGCCTGCGCGCTACCCGACAAGGTGGCGCCAGAAAGAAAACCGGTCAGGCCAACGGCGCCGGTGGCGGCTAACAGCTGACGGCGTTTGGGATTGCGCAGGCGTTCGGCATCAAGGTGAGGGATTTTATCGGTCATCGTGCATTGCTTCCTGATTGGGGAGTGCGGAATGGAAGCAATGCTAACGGCGGATTATGACAGAAATGTTAAAAGCATGTAGAGACACTACAAAATGTGAAAATTAACGACGGCGCTCGAGGATCTCAAAACAGTAGCTGTGAGAATTCTGCGCATCCGCATCGTGAAATTCACTGAAAGTGGAGTGCCATTCATCCGGCTCGTAATCCGGGAATTGCGTATCACCGACAATTTCAGCATCAATATGGGTCAGATAAAGACGATCGGCTTTCGGCAGCATCTGCTCATAAATGCGTCCGCCGCCAATGATCATGATCTCTTCAGCCTCGCCAGCGGCGGCGATCGCCTCGTCCAGCGAGCTGACCCAGGTGACGCCTTCAGCGTGACCGGGCTGGCTGCTCACCACGATATTCAGGCGGCCCGGCAGCGGGCGACCAATGGATTCCCAGGTCAGGCGTCCCATGATCACCGGTTTGTTCAGCGTATTGCGTTTGAACCAGGCCAAATCAGCAGGCAGGTTCCACGGCATGGCGTTTTCCATACCAATCACACGGTCGGCGGCCAATGCGGCGATTAAACTAATCATGTTAAAAGACTCAGTGGAAAAATTGGCGCCATCATACGTAAGGGTGAAACTTTCGTCGATAGGCATAAAGCGCAATTCGTATAAAGCCCTGTTGCTACCAGCGATTTCTTATTGCGCAGCGTTTTTCACCAGCAAAGCCGTGAGTCGATGCGCGCGTGGCCTGCTGATAAAGCAAAGCACAACAGATCCCGGCAGCCTGATCTGGTCATTCTGTATTATCGCTGCGCGCTGAACCGATAAAGCACGCCGCAATAAAAAGCAGAAACAAAAACGGCTCCCAAAGGAGCCGCTTGATAGCGTTTCAGCCATCAGCCTTTGATCATGGCGTGCATCTCTTGCACCGAGATCACTTTTTCCGTTGGGTCAGCGTTTAGCGCCATGGTGGTGGCGAAGCTGCCATTCAGCGTGGTGTCATAATGCACCTTGTACTGCAACGCGCTGCGACGAATGACCTTCGAGTCTTCAATCGCCTGACGCCCTTCGGTGGTGTTAACAATATAGGCATATTCACCATTCTTCAGGCGATCCTGAATATGCGGTCGGCCTTCATGCACTTTATTTACCAGGCGTGGATTAATTCCGGCTTCGCCCAGCACCACTGCGGTGCCATGCGTGGCATCCAGCTCAAAGCCAAACTTCTGCAGCTTGATGGCCAGATCGACAATGCGCTTCTTGTCACCTTCGCGCACCGACAGCAGCGCGCGGCCCGATTTTTTCATTGTGGACTGTGCACCGAGCATCGCTTTGGCAAAGGCTTCCGCAAAGGTACGGCCAACGCCCATCACTTCACCGGTTGAACGCATTTCCGGGCCAAGAATCGGGTCGACGCCAGGGAATTTGTTGAACGGCAGCACCACTTCTTTTACCGAGTAATAAGGTGGGATCACCTCTTCGGTTACGCCCTGCTCGGCCAGCGTTTTGCCTGCCATCACGCGCGCAGCGACTTTGGCCAGCGGCACGCCGGTCGCTTTCGATACGAAAGGCACGGTACGCGCAGCACGCGGGTTAACCTCAATCAGGTAAACCTCATTATCTTTGACGGCAAACTGCACGTTCATCAGGCCACGGACGCCTAATTCGAAGGCCAGTTTTTCCACCTGCTGACGCATTACGTCCTGAATCTCTTTATTCAGAGTGTAAGCCGGCAGCGAACAGGCAGAGTCACCGGAGTGCACGCCCGCCTGCTCAATGTGTTCCATGATGCCGCCAATCAGCACGCGCTCGCCGTCGCAGATAGCATCAACATCCACTTCAACCGCATCATCGAGGAAACGGTCAAGCAGCACTGGCGCATCGTTGGACACCGATACCGCCGTCTGGAAGTAACGCTTCAGGTCGACTTCGTCATAAACGATTTCCATCGCGCGGCCGCCCAGAACATAGGAAGGACGTACCACCAGCGGATAACCGATTTCTGCTGCCTTCTCTACCGCATGTTCCAGCGCGGTAACCGTGGCGTTTGCAGGCTGCTTCAGCTGCAGACGATCCACCGCCTGCTGGAAGCGTTCGCGATCTTCCGCACGGTCGATAGCATCCGGGCTGGTACCGATAATCGGCACGCCTGCGGCTTCCAGCGCGCGCGCCAGCTTTAACGGTGTCTGACCGCCATACTGAACAATCACACCTTTCGGCTTTTCGATGCGGGCAATTTCCAGCACATCTTCCAGCGTCACCGGCTCGAAATAGAGACGATCTGAGGTGTCGTAATCGGTAGAAACGGTCTCCGGATTACAGTTGACCATGATGGTTTCATAGCCATCTTCACGCAGCGCCAGCGAGGCGTGTACGCAGCAGTAGTCAAACTCAATGCCCTGGCCGATACGGTTAGGACCGCCGCCCAGCACCATGATTTTTTCACGATCCTGATTCGGATTGGCTTCGCACTCTTCTTCATAGGTTGAGTACATGTAAGCGGTATCGGTGGAGAACTCGGCGGCGCAGGTATCAACACGTTTGTAGACCGGATGCAGCGCATATTTCTCACGCAGCTTGCGAATTTCGAATTCTGAAACGCCTGCCAGTTTTGCCAGACGAACGTCTGCAAAGCCCTTGCGCTTCAGCGCACGCAGGAAATCGGCGGTCAGGCCGTTTACGCCCTGCTGTGCCACCTGGGCTTCCAGCTGAATCAGCTCTTCAATCTGCACCAGGAACCAGCGATCGATGTTGGTCAGGTTAAAGATGGCATCTAATGACATCCCGGCACGGAACGCGTCGCCAACGTACCAGATACGCTCGGCGCCAGCATCTTTCAGCTCACGGCGAATGCGCGTCATCGCTTCCGGATCGGCAAGGTTGACCACCGGATCGAAGCCATGCGCGCCCACTTCCAGGCCGCGCAGCGCTTTCTGCATCGACTCCTGAAACGTACGACCGATGGCCATCACTTCACCCACCGACTTCATCTGCGTGGTCAGGCGATCGTTGGCACCGGCAAATTTTTCAAAGTTAAAACGTGGAATTTTCGTGACCACGTAGTCGATAGAAGGCTCGAACGAGGCTGGCGTACGGCCGCCGGTGATATCGTTCATCAGCTCATCCAGCGTATAGCCTACCGCCAGCTTGGCGGCAACTTTGGCAATCGGGAAGCCGGTGGCTTTGGACGCCAGCGCGGAAGAGCGCGATACGCGCGGGTTCATCTCGATGATGATCAAACGGCCATTTTCCGGATTGACCGAGAACTGCACATTCGAGCCGCCCGTCTCCACGCCGATTTCACGCAGTACCGCCATCGAGGCGTTACGCATGATTTGATATTCTTTGTCGGTCAGCGTCTGCGCCGGTGCCACGGTAATCGAGTCACCGGTATGAATGCCCATGGCGTCGAAGTTTTCGATGGAGCAGACAATGATGCAGTTATCATTTTTGTCGCGCACCACTTCCATTTCATACTCTTTCCAGCCAATCAGCGACTCATCAATCAGCAGCTCATTGGTTGGCGAGAGATCCAGACCGCGTTCACAGATCTCTTCAAACTCTTCGCGATTGTAAGCAATGCCGCCGCCGGTGCCGCCCATGGTAAAGGAAGGACGGATGATGCAGGGAAAGCCGACATCTTCAGCCACTTTCAGCGCTTCATCCATGTTGTGTGCGATACCGGAGCGAGCGGTGTCGAGGCCAATGCTCTTCATCGCCTTATCAAAGCGCTGGCGATCTTCTGCTTTATCAATCGCATCGGCGGTGGCGCCGATCATGGTGACGCCAAACTCCTCCAGCACGCCCCGACGTTCCAGCTCCAGCGCACAGTTCAGCGCCGTCTGGCCGCCCATGGTTGGCAGCACCGCGTCCGGACGCTCTTTTTCAATAATCTTGCGAACGACTTCCCAGTGAATCGGCTCAATATAGGTGGCATCCGCCATTTCCGGATCGGTCATGATGGTGGCCGGATTTGAGTTCACCAAAATAACGCGATAACCCTCTTCCCGCAGCGCTTTACACGCCTGCGCGCCCGAGTAGTCAAATTCACATGCCTGACCAATAACGATTGGGCCAGCGCCAAGGATCAGGATCGATTTTATGTCTGTGCGTTTTGGCATTATTTAGCTCCTGATAACGTCGCTTTAGAACGGTAGGCTTCAATCAATTCAATAAAGTGGTCAAACAGCGGCGCGGCATCGCCCGGGCCTGGGCTCGCTTCAGGGTGCCCCTGGAAGCTGAAGGCAGGTTTGTCGGTGCGATGAATGCCCTGCACGGTGTGGTCAAACAGCGACGTGTGCGTGATGCGCAGGTTCGCAGGCAGCGTCTGCTCGTTTACCGCAAAGCCGTGGTTCTGTGCGGTGATCATCACGGTATTGTTATCGTGATCTTTTACCGGATGGTTGCCGCCATGATGGCCGAGCTTCATTTTGATGGTGGTGGCGCCGCTGGCCAGAGCCAGCAGCTGATGTCCAAGGCAGATACCAAACACCGGAACGTCCGTTTCCAGGAACGCTTTAATAGCCTCAATGGCGTAATCACACGGTTCTGGATCGCCAGGGCCGTTGGAAAGGAAAATGCCGTCCGGATTGAGTTTCAGCACCTCTGCTGCTGAGGTCTGTGCAGGCACTACCGTTAAACGGCAGCCGCGATCTACCAGCATACGCAGGATGTTGCGCTTGACACCGTAGTCATACGCCACCACGTGATAAGGCAGGTCGGCATCGGCCTTTTGCTCGGGCAGATCGCCTTCCAGCGTCCAGCTGCCCTGGGTCCAGCGGTACGCTTCTTTAATAGTGACTTCTTTCGCCAGATCCATCCCCTTCAGGCCAGGAAACGCCTGCGCCTTTTGCAGCGCCAACGCTGCATCCGGATTGTCGCCCGCAATAATGCAGCCGTTCTGTGCGCCTTTTTCACGCAGCAGACGTGTCAGCTTGCGCGTGTCGATATCAGCAATGCCGACAATGTTAAGGCGGCACAGATACTCAGATAGCCCTTCTTCACTACGGTAATTGCTGGCCATCAGTGGCAGGTCACGAATCACCAAACCTTGCGCATGTACCTGAGTGGATTCTTCGTCGGCGGCGTTGGTGCCGACATTACCGATATGGGGATAAGTGAGAGTGACGATTTGGCGGGAATAGGAAGGATCAGTAAGGATTTCTTGATAACCGGTCATTGAAGTGTTGAAAACAACTTCCCCCACTGCCGACCCCGTTGCCCCGATGGCCCGACCGTGGAATTGGGTTCCGTCTTCCAGAACCAAAAGTGCTGACTTAATCAAAACATCCTCCAGGGAATAAACAGTCATTATATATGCATATTAATTCATAACATGGGCACGAATCAATGCTAAAACCGACTAACTGTTCGAATTTTGGCAAATTGCGCGCATTCTAATGATCGTGCTGTCAGATGTCCAGCCTGAAACGACTTTTTTACCTTGTTTTGACGCCTTCAGCTGAATAACCAGGAATTAACTGTAAAAGAGAGAGATAACGGCGCGGGATAAACGGTTGCGGAGCACACTTGCTCATAAACAGGGCTGCAAGAGCATTAAAAGTGGACCAATTGGTCAAAAACAGGCTTTTTCGCCCTCGACAACAGAGATAAACTGTAATTAATAACAGTTAACTTAAAAATTAATATCGTAACGCCTGTTTTAAAGATAAAAATAAAGGGCAATAACATATTGCCCTTCCAATCAAAACGTTACGATCGAAATAACCACATCACATGGCTCACCACACATCATAAATCCGCTAAATTCAGCACGTCGCGCATATCATAAAGCCCATTTTCATGGCTCTTAATCCATGAAGCAGCACGTACCGCGCCTTTGGCAAAAGTCATGCGGCTGGTCGCCTTATGCGTAATTTCAACCCGCTCGCCAACGTCGGCAAACATCGCAGTGTGCTCACCCACAATGTCACCTGCTCGCACGGTAGCGAAGCCGATGGTCTGCGGCGCGCGTTCACCGGTATGGCCTTCGCGCGCATAGACCGCATGTGCATTAAGATCCCAGTGCATCGCATCGGCAATGGCTTCGCCCATCGCCAGTGCGGTGCCCGAAGGCGCATCCACTTTGTGACGGTGATGCGCTTCGATAATTTCAATGTCGGCATAGTCGCCCATCACTTTTGCGGTTTTCTCCAGCAGCATCAATACCAGATTAACGCCGACGCTAAAGTTAGCCGCAAAGACAATAGCGATATCCGCCGCGGCGGCCTGAATTGCTGCTTTACCCGCATCATCAAAGCCCGTGGTGCCTATCACCATCGCTTTACGATGCTGGCGACAAAAAGCCAAATATTCCAGCGTGCCTTCCGGACGGGTAAAGTCGATCAGCACATCGAAATCATCCACCACAGCGTCAAGATTGTCGCTTATCGCCACGCCCGTTTTGCCGCTGGCGGCCAGTTCACCGGCATCACAACCCACCAGCGACGATCCTTTGCGCGCAATTGCCGCGCCCAGCATGACGCCTTCAGCCTCAATCGCTGCCTGAATTAAAATGCGCCCCATACGTCCCGGTGCGCCGACCACAGCGATGCGGATATTATTCATAACCATTCATTCCTGATAAATTTTTATGCATGTAAAGCCTGAACAGGTTAACCAGCTGTTCACAGCTGCGCCACAACAAACATCGATAATAAGAATTTTATGCCAGCGGCACACCATTATCAGTAAAACAAATTATGTTGCGGCACGCCTGGCCAGTGGGGTGGCGCTAATGTGCAGAAAGCGGTTCAGCGAAGGGAACAACGTGCGCGGGCAGCAAGCATAAAAAATGGCGCATCCTGTGCGCCATTTTTAGATGAGATCTTTAACGTCAGAGCTGGCGGACATCCACCCGCAGCTCTTTAGGCACTTCAAACACGATGTTCTCTTCGCGACCGCTCAGCTCGGTAACATCGACGCCGCCCAGTTCGCGTAAGCGCTGAATCACCTGCTGCACCAGAATATCTGGTGCTGACGCACCGGCCGTCACACCAACGCAGGTGACATCTTTCAGCCAGGCTTCCTGAATGTCATCGGCAGAATCGATCAGGCGTGCCAGTTTGCCCGCACGCTGTGCCAGTTCGGCAAGGCGATTCGAGTTGGAGGAATTTTTCGATCCTACCACCAGCACCACCTCGGCCTCTTCGGCCAGCGAACGCACCGCTTCCTGACGGTTGGTGGTGGCATAACAAATATCATCTTTACGCGGGCCAACAATTTTTGGAAAGCGCTCACGCAACGCATCGATGATATCGGAGGTGTCATCCACAGAGAGCGTGGTTTGCGTCATAAAGCACAGGTTGTTCTCATCTTTTACCTGCAGCTTAAAGACATCTTCCGGCGCTTCCACCAGATACATCCCGCCATTGTCATTGCTGTACTGTCCCATGGTGCCCTGCACTTCCGGATGGCCTGCATGGCCGATCAGAATTGCTTCGGTGCCTTTGCGGCTGGCTCGCGCCACTTCCATATGCACCTTGGTCACCAGTGGACAAGTCGCATCAAACAGCATGGTCAGCGCACGGGCTTTCGCTTCCGCCCGCACCGCCTGAGAGACGCCGTGAGCAGAAAAAATCAGAATGGCGCCGTCCGGTACTTCGCTGATCTCTTCAATAAAGATGGCGCCACGCTCACGCAGGCTATTCACCACATAACGGTTATGCACCACTTCGTGACGCACATAGATTGGCGCGCCGTACATTTCCAGCGCCCGCTCAACGATGCTGATGGCACGATCTACGCCAGCACAAAATCCGCGTGGGTTAGCCAACAGGATTTGCATGATTCGTCTCCAGTACCGGATCTATCTCCAGCACATCGATATCAAAATGGATACTTTGCCCGGCTAAAGGATGGTTAAAATCCACGGTGATCGAATCGCCGGAAATTTCTCGTATCACGCCTGGCATTTCGCTGCCGTCCATGCCGGTGAACAACATAATTGCACCGATTTCTGGCTCGCCCGCCTGCACAAAATCGCGGCGGGAGAAGTACTGAATCATATCCGGGCTGGCGATGCCAAATGCATTCTCTGGTGTCAGGGTGAATGCGTGCTTGTCGCCCGCTTTCAGCCCAATAAGTTCCGCTTCAAGGCCCGCCGACAGGCTGCCGTCGCCAA
The DNA here is from genome assembly GCF_051851875.1 of Duffyella sp. Ts4. NCBI lineage: Bacteria > Pseudomonadati > Pseudomonadota > Gammaproteobacteria > Enterobacterales > Erwiniaceae > Duffyella > Duffyella sp. Ts4. Next base: position 173,377 of record NZ_JBLYPN010000005.1, read on the forward strand.
GGCGAAACAGCGCCGGTTTGCCGTTGGCGCGCGTCGACTCAGCGGTAGAACCGTCTTCCAGTTTAAGAACAAAATGCACCAGAATGGCGCTGTCGTGCTGCACAAGCTCTGTCATGCTTTACCTTTATGCTTCGCCTGTTTGCCCGCGGGCGATAAAAAGCCCTCAAGCACGATCAGCACGGCGCCTACGCAGATGCCGCAGTCGGCAATGTTAAACGTGGCAAAGTGCCAGTTGCCGACATAAAAATCGATCATATCAACCACAAAACCGTGCCAGGTTCGGTCAAACAGGTTGCCCAGTGCGCCGCCAATAATCAGCGCATAGGCGATGTTATTGAGTTTTTTGCTGGCTGGCGTGCGATACATCATCACCAGCAAAGCCACGGCAATAGCAATCGCAATGGCGGCAAAAAACCAGCGTTGCCAGCCACCTTTATCGGCCAGGAAACTGAACGCCGCGCCATAGTTGTGCGCATAGAACAGATTCAGGGACGGCATGATGGACAGCGTTTGATGCAGCAACATGTTGCTCATCACCCATTGCTTACTGGCAAAATCCACCGCAATCAGCACCACTACCAGCCACAACCAGCGTAGCCCTGTCGATAAAATTGGTCTGGTCATCAGGCAAACTTACGCTCTTCACCGGCGCCAGCGACGTTCGTCACACAGCGGCCACAGATATCAGGATGGTCAGCGTTCTGGCCAATGTCGGTGGCGTAATGCCAGCAGCGTGGGCACTTCTCGCCTTCTGCTTTATGCAGCGCGATTTTCAGCCCTTTCAGCAGTTCACTTTGTTGCGCCTCGTCGGTGGCCAGCGCGTAATCCGCCACCTGCGCACCTGAGGTCAACAGTACAAAGCGTAGCTCATCGCCGAGCGCCGTCAGCTTAGCGGCCAGATCGGCATCGGCATACAGCGTTACGCTGGCTTCCAGTGCCCCACCAATGCGTTTTTCTGCGCGCGCCTGCTCAATGATTTTATTCACTTCGCCGCGCACCTTTAGCAGGTCCGCCCAATAAGCATCGTTCATTGATTCATCGGCGGTCATGCCAAACAAACCATAGAACCACTCTTCAGTGAACACGTATTTCGCACGTTTGCCCGGCAGAGCATTCCAAATTTCATCGGCGGTGAAAGACATCACCGGTGCCATCCAGCGCACCAGCGCCTCGGCGATATACCATAGCGCGGTTTGACAGCTGCGACGCGCCAGACCATCGCTCTTGGCGGTGTACTGACGGTCCTTGATCACATCAAGATAGAACGAGCCCATTTCAATGGAGCAGAACTGCATCAGACGCTGAATCACCTCATGGAAATCGTAGTTTTCATACGAATTGATGATATCTGCCTGCGCCGCCTGCGCACGTCCTACCGCCCAGCGATCCACCACTACCATCTCTTCTGGCTTCACCAGATCGGTTTCCGGATTGAACCCGTTGAGGTTAGCCAGCAGGAAACGCGCGGTGTTGCGAATACGACGATAAGAGTCCGCCGCACGCTTCAGGATTTCATCAGAGACCGCCATTTCGCCCGAATAATCGGTTGAGGCGACCCACAGACGCAGAATATCGCCGCCCAGCTTGTTCATCACATCCTGCGGGCTCACGGTGTTGCCGATAGACTTGGACATTTTGCGCCCCTGTCCATCCACGGTGAAGCCGTGCGTCAATACCTGGCGATACGGCGCTTTGCCTTTCATGGCGGTTGAGATCATCAGCGATGACATAAACCAGCCGCGATGCTGATCGGAGCCTTCCAGGTACATATCCGGCGTGTGACCGCCAAACTCAGGACGGGCATCGACCACGGAATAGCTGGTGGAGCCGGAATCAAACCAGACGTCCAGCGTATCCGGCACTTTATCGTAGTGATCGGCATCATCGCCCATCAGCTCGCGGGCATCGAGATCCCACCAGGCCTGAATGCCATCCTGCTCAACGCGCTGAGCCACTTTCTCCATCAGCTCAAGCGTGTCCGGGTGCAGCTGCTCGGTCTGTTTGTGCACAAACAGCGCCATCGGCACGCCCCATGTACGCTGACGCGAGATACACCAGTCCGGACGGTTGGCGACCATCGACTCAATGCGCGCCTGACCCCAGTCTGGAATCCACTGCACCGCACCGATCTCTTTCAGCGACTGCGCGCGCAGGCCTTTCTGATCCATGCTGATAAACCACTGCGGCGTGGCACGGAAGATGATTGGCGTTTTGTGGCGCCAGCAGTGTGGATAGCTGTGATGCAGTTTTTCAACGTGCAGCAGTGCGCCTTTCTCACGCAGCAGCTCAACGATCATGTCGTTGGCCTTAAAGACATTAACGCCATCCAGACCAGGCCAGGTGCCCGGCAGGAAGGCGCCATCCGGGCCAACCGGGTTAGCGGCTTCAATGCCATATTTCTGGCCGATCACATAGTCATCCGGGCCGTGGCCTGGCGCGGTATGTACCGCACCGGTACCGGCATCCAGCGTTACGTGTTCGCCCAGCACCACCGGAGAGTGGTGATCCAGGAAAGGATGCTGGAACGGCATCAGCTCCAGTGCAGCGCCTGCGGCGGTACCCAGTACCGTCCATTCGCTGACGCCCGCGCGCTTCATCACGCTCTCAACCAGATCTTTCGCCAGAATCAGCGCGCGGCCTTCGATCTGCAGCAGCTGATATTCAAATTCCGGATGTAGCGAGATAGCGCGGTTAGCCGGCATGGTCCACGGCGTGGTGGTCCAGATCACCAGCGAAACCGGGCCTGCAACGTCGGTCACACCAAATTTGGCCGCAACCGCAGCGGGATCGACCGCATTGAACATCACATCAATGGACGGTGAAGTTTTGTCGTAATACTCCACTTCCGCTTCAGCCAGCGCTGAACGACAGTCGAGACACCAGTGAACCGGCTTGGCACCCTTATGCAGATGACCGTTACCGATGATTTTGCCCAGCGCGCGAATGATGTTCGCTTCGGTCTGGAAATTCATCGTCAGGTAAGGACGATCCCAGTCGCCAAGCACGCCGAGACGGATAAAATCTTTTTTCTGGCCTTCCACCTGCTCGGCGGCATAGGCACGGCAGGCTGCACGGAATTCAGCAGCGCTGACCTTTTCACCCGGCTTGCCAATCATCTGCTCAACTTTATGCTCAATCGGCAAACCGTGGCAGTCCCAGCCCGGCACATAAGGTGAGTCATATCCCGCCAGGCCTTTCGACTTAACGATAATGTCTTTCAGAATCTTGTTAACCGAGTGACCAATATGAATGCTGCCGTTCGCATAGGGAGGGCCATCATGCAAAATAAAGGTTTTTTTCCCTTTTTTGGCTTCGCGGATGATGCCGTACAGATTGTCATCATACCAACGCTGCAGCATTCCCGGTTCGCGTTTGGCCAGATCGCCACGCATCGGGAACCCCGTTTCCGGCAAGTTCAGGGTAGATTTATAGTCACTCATCAGATTCTCGGTTCCGTATTTCGGTGTTTAGACCGGTGTTTGTAGCCCGAAATATTGTCGGGCGGTCACCACATCTTGGGCAATTTGCGCTTTCAGTTCATCAAGCGATGCGAAGCGCTGTTCATTGCGTATTTTTTGACATAACACCACTTCTATATGGCGTCCGTACAGGTCCATTGCAATATCCAGCAGATGAACTTCTAACTGTTGTCGTATTCCGGCCACCGTTGGCCGCGTGCCGATATTGGCGACACCTGGCAGCGGTGCATCGGTCAGGCCGCGCACTTCAACCGCATACACGCCCTTCACGGGCGAGACAAAGCGCCGCAGCGGCAGATTGGCAGTAGGAAAGCCGATGGTTCTTCCCAGCGCATCACCATGCACTACGCGGCCGGAAATCGTGAAAGGATGGCCCAGCAACGATTCTGCCAGCGGCAAATCGTCACTGGCCAGTGCCTGGCGTACCGCGGTGCTGCTGATGCGCTTGCCGTCTTCGCAGAAAGTCTGCGTACTGACGACATCGAAGCCATATTGGGTGCCAGCGTCCTGTAATAACAGGAAATCCCCCTGGCGACCAGCGCCGAAGCGGAAATCATCGCCTACAGCGAGAAACTTCACGTTCAGCTTGTCGACCAGCAGATCGCTGACAAAACTTTGTGCCGTGCGCGCCGCAAACTGGCGATCAAAACGCACGCAGAGCACCGAGTCAACGCCCAGCTCAGCCAGATAGCGCAGCTTCTCCCGCAGGCGGGTCAGACGCGCCGGCGCGTTGGCACCGGCAAACAGCTCCAGCGGCTGCGGCTCAAACAGCATCACCGTTACCGGCAGCTGGCGTTTACGCCCCTCTTCACACAGCCGTGTTAGCAGCGCCTGATGTCCACGATGTACACCATCGAAATTACCGATCGTCAGCACACAGCCGCGATGCTGTGCTCTGAGATTATGTATACCGCGTATGAACTTCATGGCTGACTCAAACGTGTGGAAAGTGGCGGATTATACCTTGTACAGCGGTTAAGGTTAACCCGTGTTACGCGGCTTTAGTCGATTCTTCACGGCATTTCGCGTCAGTAAGGCCACATCTGCCAACATGGCCGATTTTTTTCTGGCGAAATACTGTATTCAATGGGACGAAGCTGGTAGAATCCTGCGCCATCAAATACGTAATCAGGCGTTGTTCCACAAACGGCGCTTATTTGCACAAATCCATTGACAACAGAAGGCTTAAAAGGCATAGTCCTCGGCCTTTGATTTGTCCTAATAGAACACATTTGGGAGTTGGACCTTGGCTAATATCAAATCAGCTAAGAAACGCGCCGTAACATCTGAGAAGCGTCGTAAGCATAATGCAAGCCGTCGTTCAATGATGCGTACTTTCATCAAGAAAGTACTCGCGGCCATCGCTACTGGCGATAAAGAAGCTGCACAGAACGCATTTAACGAAATGCAACCACTCGTGGACCGTCAGGCTGCTAAAGGTCTGATCCACAAAAACAAAGCTGCGCGTCATAAGTCAAACCTGACTGCTGCAATCAACAAAATGGCGTAATTGCCACCCTGTTGTAAGCTTTGTATAAAGAACCGGCTGCTAGCCGGTTTTTTTATGCCTGCGATTTGCCAATGCGCTGACAAACCTGCGTGATAGCGTGGATGTGAACGTTGCCTGCTGGCCGTTAAATGCTGAATGTGATGTCACGAAAGACAGGATGGGTACGCGGAGAATAACAGGCAGGATTAGGCCGGCGAACCGGCCTGAGGCATGATTAGATGGCGCAATAAACGCGCGCTTCACGTGGCGTGTAGATACCAAACGTCACCAGGCTCAGTAAGCCATTAACAAACGTCTGCTGCACTTCAACCCGGCTAACTTTTTCCTGGCCGCCGCATACCTGCGCCGCATCAATGCTCTTACGCTGACCGATACCTGAAACAAAGAACGGCTGGCTGGTGGTTTTCGTCGCCGCACCAACTTGATTCTGCTTCATTACGAAAGTCTGCTGCGCACAGCCGGTTAAACTCAGAGCCAACAACGCCGCAACACAAAACTTGTTCATAAATATCCTTATCGCCTGAAATGAAATAATAAATGCTGAGTGAAATCATCACTCAGCCAGCAATCAGGTTATCGACAGCGACAGCAGAAACATTAGAAAGGTTTTTGAGTATGCCTTAACGGATACGTTGAGCAGAATAGTACAGCAATAAAAAAAGCCCCTGCAGTGCAGGGGCTTTTTATGTTTACCGCAGCGTTTCCGCTTAGCGAGTCAAATCGTCGAAGAACTTTTTGACGCCATCGAGAAAGCTTTTTGAGCGCGGGCTGTTCTTCTCACCCGCCGCACCACCAAAGCTCTCTTCCAGCTCACGCAGCAGCGACTTCTGCTTCTCGTTCAGGCTAACCGGCGTCTCAACCACTACGCGGCACAGCAGGTCGCCCTGGTTGCCACCACGCACCGATTTAACGCCTTTGCCACGCATGCGGAACAGCTTGCCGGTCTGCGTCTCTGCAGGCACCTTGAGCTTCACGCGGCCATCCAGCGTAGGCACTTCGATTTCGCCACCCAGTGCAGCCATCGCGAAGTTGATCGGCACTTCGCAATAGAGATTATTCTCTTCACGTTCAAAGATTGGGTGTTTCTTCACCGCCACCTGAACGTAGAGATCGCCTGCTGGCGCGCCCTGCTCACCGGCTTCACCTTCGCCGTTTAAGCGAATGCGGTCGCCTGTGTCCACACCGGCCGGAATTTTCACCGACAGCGTTTTTGACTTCTCAACGCGTCCATGACCGTGACAAGCATTACACGGATCTTTAATCACCGAACCGCGTCCGTGACAGGTTGGACACGCCTGCTGTACCGTGAAGAAGCCCTGACGCATCTGCACCTGGCCCGCACCGTGACAGGTTGGGCAGGTCTGCGGCTGCGTACCCGCTTTCGCGCCGCTACCGTGACAGATATCGCACTCTTCCAGAGTAGGAATGCGGATCTCTTTGGTCACGCCACGTACCGCTTCTTCCAGCGTTAACTCCATGTTGTAGCGTAAATCGGCACCACGTGAGGCACGCTGACGACGTCCGCCGCCGAAGATGTCACCGAATACGTCGCCAAAGATATCACTGAAGTCTGCACCGCCACCGCCGCCAAAGCCGCCGCCGCCGTATCCACCACCGCCGCCTTGTTCAAAGGCTGCGTGACCATACTGGTCGTAAGCGGCACGCTTCTGCGCATCGGTCAGGATTTCATACGCTTCCTTGACCTCTTTGAATTTACCTTCGGCGTCTTTGTCGCCCTGGTTACGGTCGGGATGGAACTTCATCGCCAGGCGTTTATAGGCCTTTTTGATTTCACGCTCTTCCGCCGATTTCGGAACGCCTAAAATCTCGTAATAGTCTTTCTTCGCCATGTTTTTAATGCCCTTAACAAACATGAACGGGCGTGGAGAAAACTCCGCCGCCCGTGCTGGTTAACAGCGGTTGTCAGGGCAACCGCCGTGCCCGATCAAGGGCGATTATTTTTTGTTATCTTTAACTTCTTCGAACTCGGCATCGACAACGTCGTCATCTGATTTCGCAGAAGCATCCGCCGCACCGGCATCCGCTGCGCCCGCCTGAGCCTGCTGCTGTGCCATTTCCATCAGTTTGCTGGAAACCTGCATCAGCGCCTGCATCTTCTCTTCGATGGCCGCTTTGTCTTCGCCTTTCAGCGCGGTGTTCAGCTCGGTCAGGGCCGCTTCGATCGGAGCCTTGTCGTCAGCTGACAGTTTGTCACCCGCTTCGTCCAGCTGCTTACGCGTGCTGTGGGCAATCTGGTCGCCCTGGTTGCGGGTCTGCACCAGCTCTTCAAATTTACGGTCAGCTTCGGCGTTGGCTTCAGCATCACGCACCATTTTTTCGATTTCAGCTTCGTCCAGACCGGATGACGCTTTAATGGTGATCTTCTGCTCTTTACCGCTGTTTTTATCTTTAGCGGAAACGTGCAGGATACCATCGGCATCGATGTCGAAAGTCACTTCGACCTGCGGCATGCCACGCGGTGCTGGCTGGATACCATCAAGGTTGAACTGACCCAGCGATTTGTTATCCGCTGCGCGCTTACGCTCACCCTGCACCACGTGAATGGTCACCGCAGACTGGTTATCTTCTGCCGTTGAGAACACCTGACTGTGCTTGGTCGGGATCGTGGTGTTCTTGGAAATCAGCGCCGTCATCACGCCGCCCATGGTTTCAATACCCAGCGACAGCGGAGTCACGTCCAACAGCAGAACGTCTTTCACTTCACCAGCCAGCACGCCACCCTGAACCGCTGCGCCTACGGCAACTGCTTCGTCCGGGTTAACGTCTTTACGTGGCTCTTTACCAAAGAACTCAGCCACTTTCGCCTGAACCATTGGCATACGTGTCTGACCACCGACCAGAATCACGTCGTTGATGTCAGTCACGGACAGACCGGCATCCTGCAGTGCAACTTTCAGCGGCTCGATTGAACGCGCAACCAGATCTTCAACCAGCGACTCCAGTTTAGAACGGGTCACTTTGATGTTCAGGTGCTTAGGACCGGTTGCATCCGCCGTGATGTACGGCAGGTTAACGTCGGTCTGCTGAGCAGAAGAAAGCTCAATTTTCGCTTTCTCAGCCGCTTCTTTCAGACGCTGCATCGCCAGCGGATCGTTGTGCAGATCGATGCCCTGGTCTTTCTTAAATTCTGCCACCAGATAGTTAATCAGACGACTATCGAAGTCTTCACCACCCAAGTGGGTATCACCGTTGGTCGCCAGAACTTCAAAGGTTTTTTCGCCTTCAACTTCGTCGATTTCGATAATAGAGATATCGAAAGTACCACCACCAAGGTCATATACCGCGATAGTACGGTTGCCCTGACCTTTGTCCAGACCGTATGCCAGCGCAGCAGCGGTAGGTTCGTTGATAATACGTTTTACTTCCAGACCTGCGATACGACCGGCATCTTTGGTCGCCTGACGCTGTGCGTCGTTGAAGTAAGCAGGTACAGTGATAACCGCTTCGGTTACTGGTTCGCCCAGATAATCCTCAGCCGTTTTCTTCATTTTCTTCAGCACTTCAGCAGAGATCTGCGGTGGTGCCAGCTTCTGATCTTTTACGTTGATCCACGCGTCGCCGTTGTCAGCGTTCATGATTTTGTACGGCATGATTTTGATATCACGCTGCACTTCTTCGTCCTGGAAACGACGACCAATCAGGCGCTTGATAGCGAACAGTGTGTTCTGTGGGTTGGTCACAGCCTGACGCTTAGCCGGCTGGCCTACCAGAATTTCGCCATCCTGCGTATAAGCAATGATGGAAGGTGTGGTGCGGTCGCCTTCGGCATTCTCAAGAACGCGTGCTTTACCACCGTCCATGATTGCAACACATGAGTTAGTTGTACCGAGGTCAATACCAATAATCTTACCCATCTGAACATCTCCCACTTAAATTCGTATTAATTCGGTTGTGAACCTGTTATGCGGTCGCTTTCAGCTGTTTCAACTCTCAGCGTCCGCTTTTTTTTGACTCACAACATTGCGATAACAAGTAAATGGGGCCGCTTCACACAGCATCAAGGGTTAAACGTGAAAAAATTTTCGTGGCGGGATGAGAAAGGCAGAAAAACGGCGCTCGGTGAGCGCCGTGACAAGCGGGGATCAGGCGTTCACTTCGTTTAGAACATCACCACGGGAATGACGGCCATTTAACCAGACCCCAACCAGAAAACCGATCGCCGCTAGGGCCAGCACATAAAATGCCGGTGCCATCGGGGTTAACGGCATCATCAGAGTAACAAAAATCGGTGTTAACCCACCAAAAATGGCGTAAGCCACGTTGTAGGAAAACGAGATGCCGGTAAAACGCACCGCGGCGGGAAAGGCAGAGACCATCACAAAAGGCACCACGCCAACCACGCCAACGCTGAGCCCAGCGAGAGCGTAGGTAATGAACAGAGCGGCGGTTGACCCTGCAGCCAGCTGGAAAAAGAGCCAGCTGCAGATCCCCAATAGCACGCTGCCGACCATAAGGACTTTACCGGCGCCAAAGCGATCGACCAGCAGGCCGGAAAGGATACAGCCGACGATCAGCATCAGCGTCGCCAGGCTGTTGGCTTGAAGTGTTAACGCAGCGGCAATTTGATGCTGTTTCTGCATCAGCGCAGGCGCCATTAAAATCACCACCACGATGCAGGCGGATAACAGCCAGGTGAGCAACATCGACACCACTATGCTGCGTTTGTGGCGGGCAAGAATCGCCTTGATGGGCAGAGTATCCGCCAGCGCCTTGCGCTGCTGCATCTGTTTGAACACCGGAGTTTCATGCAGCCAGCGGCGCAGGTACATGGCGATCAGGCCAAAAATGCCGCCGAGAAAAAACGGTATGCGCCAGCCATAATCGGCCACCGCCGTTGGCGGCATCACCGTATTAATTAACGTGGCCACCAGCGACCCCAGCAAAATGCCGGCGGTCAGTCCGGCAGTCAGCGTGCCGCAGGCGAAACCGATGCGTTTTTCCGGCACGTGCTCGGCCACGAAAACCCAGGCACCCGGCACTTCACCGCCGATGGCTGCCCCTTGCAACAGACGCAGCAACAGCAGCAACAGCGGCGCAGCAATGCCGATCTGGTGGTAAACCGGCAGCGCGCCCATCGCCAGCGTCGGCAGCGCCATCAGTAAAATGCTCAGGCTGAACATCTTCTTGCGGCCCACTTTATCGCCAAAATGCGCCATGATAATGCCGCCCAACGGACGGGCCAGATAACCCGCGGCAAAAATGCCAAAGGTTTGCATCTGTCGCAGCCATTCTGGAATGTCGGGCGGGAAAAACAGCTGCCCGATCACCGCGGCGAAAAAGACAAAGATAATGAAATCGTAGAATTCAAGCGCGCCACCCAGCGCTGCCAGCGACAGCGTGGTGTAATCCTGACGATTAAGACGGGGGTGGGTTTGCTGAGCCATCATGATGCGTAGGTTCCCGGAGGCAAAAAAAGATAAGTTTGCACTGTAAAGCTGCGCTTACTATACCGTCACTTTTCCGCCACACCAGTGAGCCTGCATCTTATGCCTGAAAAACGGGATTTTTAGAGGTTTGTTTCACGTCTGGCGCTTTTCGGACGAAAAGCTGCTACTACCGCGCTGTGCGTCTCCACGTATGGGCCATCCAGCAGTTGAATACAGTAAGGCACGCTGGCAAAAATTCCGTGCACTCGCGTATTGCCCGCCTCATCTTTGACGCCTTCCAGCGTCTCTTTGATCGATTTCGGCTGGCCTGGCAGATTGATAATCAGCGACTGTTTACGGATAACGCCCACCTGGCGCGACAAAATGGCGGTCGGCACAAAGTTGAGGCTAATCTGGCGCATCTGTTCGCCGAAGCCCGGCATTTCGCGATCGGCCACTGCCAGCGTGGCATCGGGCGTCACATCGCGGCGCGCCGGCCCGGTGCCGCCGGTGGTCAGAACCAGATGACAGAAGCGCTCATCCACCAGCTCGCAGATCGCCTGTTCAATCAGCGACTGCTCATCGGGCACCAGCCGCGTTTCCACTTCCCAGCTGCTGGCCAGCGCGCTTTGCAGCCAGCTTTCCAGCGCAGGGATGCCCTGATCCTGATAGATGCCGTTGCTGGCGCGATCTGAGACGGAGATCAATCCAATACGTAACGTGTTCATAGGGTGTATTCACTTAGTGACGACGCCAGAGTGGCGAACAAAAGCAGGCGCCTGAAGGCGAATAGTAGATGAAAATGGCAAAAATGTGGCCGCCCAGCGGCAGCCACAACGATCGGTTTACAGCAGTTCGGCAATCATTTTCTCAAGTTTGCCCTGATCAACGGCAAAGTTGCGGATGCCCTGTGCCAGTTTATCCACCGCCATCGGATCCTGGTTATGTTCCCACAGGAACTCTGACTCGGTCATTTTAGCCGGACGCGCTTGTACTTCGCCGTTCCAGGAGAGTTTACGCTCCAGGCTGCCTTCGCTCTCTGCCAGCTCTTTCAGCAGCGCCGGAGAAATGGTCAGGCGATCGCAGCCCGCCAGTTCGATGATTTCGCCTACGTTACGGAAGCTAGCGCCCATGACCACGGTTTCATAGCCGTGCTGCTTGTAGTATTCATAGATTTCAGAGACAGAAACCACGCCTGGATCTTCGTGCGGTGCATACTCTTTTTTATCGGTATTGGCTTTGTACCAATCCAGAATACGACCGACGAAAGGCGAGATTAAAAACACGCCCGCTTCGGCGCAGGCACGCGCCTGGGCAAAGGAGAACAGCAGCGTCAGGTTACAGTTGATGCCCTCTTTTTCCAGCTGCTCAGCCGCACGAATGCCCTGCCAGGTTGAGGCCAGCTTGATCAGGATGCGTTCGTTGCTGATGCCTGCGTCGTTGTAAAGCTTGATCAGGCTGCGCGCTTTGTTGACGCTGCCTTCGGTGTCATAAGACAGGCGTGCATCCACTTCGGTGGAGATGCGGCCCGGCACCAGCTTAAGAATCTCCAGACCAATATTGACGGCCAGCTTGTCCGAAGCGTACTGAATCTGCTCTTCTTTATCGTTGCTCTGCGCGCGCGCCCAGACGATCGCTTCATCAATCAGCTTGCGATATTCAGGGATCTGCGCGGCGTTAAGAATCAGGGAAGGGTTGGTGGTGGCGTCCTGCGGCTGGTACAGCTTCATCGCGGCAATATCGCCGGTGTCAGCCACTACGGTAGTGAACTGACGTAAGGAAGTAAGTTTGTCCGTCATGGTTGTGATTCTCTTAAGTTAGACTGTGAGGGTGTAAAAAGTCTGTTGCGATAATATCACGGGGAAACCGCGGCGCAAGGCGAGCATGATAGCCCTCGCTGATAGTATTGATTTGCCACCCGGCGGCGGTTTTTTGTTACCATCCGGGCAGGATATTTTTTTTATTGTCTCCGCAATTCAGCGGGTTAAGCAGGAAACAAACGATGTTAATGGTGATTTCTCCCGCCAAAACGCTGGATTTCGAAAGCCCGCTGGCGACGCAAACCTTCACACAATCCGCACTGTTAGATAAATCACAACGGCTGATTGATATTGCGCGCCAGCTTTCTCCCGCGCAGATCGCCTCTTTGATGAGCATCAGCGATAAACTGGCGATGCTCAACGCCGAACGCTTTAATGCCTGGCAACCGCCCTTCTCGCCTGATAATGCCCGTCAGGCCATTCTGGCTTTCAAAGGCGACGTCTATACCGGCCTGCAGGCAGAGACTTTTAGCGAGCAGGATTTCAGCTACGCCCAGTCTCATCTGCGCATGCTTTCCGGTTTGTATGGTGTGCTGCGCCCGCTCGATTTAATGCAGCCTTATCGTCTGGAAATGGGCATCAAGCTGGCGAACCCGGCAGGCAACGATCTCTATCACTTCTGGGGAGAGACCATCACCGAAACCCTGAACGCGGCGCTGGCGGCACAGGGCGATGACGTGCTAATCAATCTCGCCTCTGATGAGTATTTCAAAGCGGTTAAGGTGAAGTCGCTCAACGCCCGCATTATTAAGCCAGTGTTCCTTGATGAGAAAAATGGCCGTTATAAAGTGATCAGTTTCTACGCCAAGAAGGCGCGTGGTTTGATGAGCCGCTTTGTGATTCAAAATCAGATCGCCACGCCAGAAGGGCTGACCGCGTTTGCCGTTGACGGTTACCGCTTTGATGCCGCGGCCAGCAATGACAGCGAACTGGTGTTTCGTCGCGCCGAACAGGCATAAAAAAGGGCGCCAGCAGGCGCCCCGTTCAATCAACCTTTCCCCGCTTACTTCAGCAGAAACGCGCGCAGTTCAGCGAATTCTGGTGCCATTTTGTGCGACAGCAGCGGCAGATCGGCGCGCTCCGCCAGCTCTTTCGGCAGCGGCAGCTTTTGCTCGAGAATAGATTCAACGCTCTCGATGAATTTTGCCGGATGCGCTGTGCCGAGGAACAGACCAAACTCCCCTTCCTGCAGCTGATCACGCAGCATGCGATAGGCGATCGCCGCGTGTGGCTCAGAGATATAGCCCAACTCAGCCAGCTCGCGCATGGTGGATTTGGTGGTTTCATCATCCACGGCGCCATAGGCGAGATCGGTCATGCGCCAGGTTTTACGGCGGAACAGCTCTTCCACGCGCGGCCAGTTATTCGGCTGGCTAACATCCATCGCGTTAGAAAGCGTCGATACCGTCAGATTTGGCTGCCATTCACCGCCCTTAAGGAAACGCGGCACGGTGTCGTTGGCGTTGGTGGCAGCGATGAAACGCTTCACCGGCAGACCCAGCGATTTCGCCAGCAGGCCCGCGGTTAAGTCACCAAAGTTACCGCTCGGCACGGAGATAACCAGCTGGTTACGCTGCTCCTGCGGCAGCTGCGCCACCGCTTCGAAGTAGTAGCAGACCTGCGCCAGCAAACGGCTGATGTTAATGGAGTTAGCAGAGTTCAGGCCGATGGTCTGGCGCAGTTCCTGATCGTCAAACGCCTGCTTCACCAGCGTCTGGCAGCGATCAAAATCACCGTCAATGGCGATGGTTTCGATATTGCCGCCAAGCGTACAGAACAATTTTTCCTGCAGCGGGCTGATCTTGCCCTGCGGATAGAGGATCACCACGCGCACGTTATCCATGCCGTAAAACGCATGCGCTACCGCCGCGCCGGTATCGCCGGAGGTGGCGGTCAGAATGGTGATCTGCTCATCGGCACCGCTGATATAGGCCAGCATCTGCGCCATAAAACGGCCGCCAAAATCTTTAAACGCCAGCGTTGGGCCGTGAAACAGCTCCAGACAGGCAATATCGTCGCTGACTTTTACGACCGGCGCCGGAAAAGCAAAAGCATTTTTCACGCGTTCCTGCAGCTGGTGCGCGCTGATCTCATCGCCAATCCAGGCAGAAAGAATTTTGCTGCTGCGGGTGACAAAATCCATCTCCAGCATTGCATCGATATCGGTCAGTTCAAACTCAGGCAGCTCCAGCGGAAAAAACAGCCCCTGCTGCGATCCCAGGCCCTGTTTTACCGCCTGTGAAAAGCTGACCTGCTCGTTATGATCTTTAAGGTTGTAGAGTTTCATCGGTTATCCCAGTTTACGTGCGCCTGCCGTATCAAGACGGCAGATATGGACGAAGCCTTCATCATTCTGCAGATAGTGCTGGCTGAGCCAGTCAGCCATCCGCTGTGCGGTTGCGGCGTTATTGCAGACGGCAAAGAGCGTTGGGCCGGATCCAGAAATGCCGCACGCCAGCGCGCCAATATCCTGTGCCGCCTGCCGTGCTTCAGCAAAACCCGGTAATAATTTGGTGCGATACGGCTCGGCAATCACATCCTGCATCAGTTTCGCCGCCAGCAGCGGCTGCTGCGTATGGCAGGCGTGAATGAAGCCCGCCAGATAACGGCCGTGGCGGATGCAATCTTCCTTGCGATATTGCGCCGGCAAAATCGCCCGCGCTTCCGCAGTGGAGACTTTGATGCCCGGATAGGCCATGACCCAGAGCCAGTCATCAAACGCGGGTACCGCCTGACTAATGATACCATTCTCTTCCAGCATCAGTTGCAGGCCGCCAAGGAAACAGGGCGCGACGTTATCATAATGCACGCTGCCGGAGATGCGCCCTTCCAGCTCGCCCATCAGGCTCAGCAGTTCGGTATCGTTCAGCGGCTTACCGCAATGTTCGTTCATCGCCATCAAACCGGCCACCACGGAACAGGCGCTGGAGCCCAGCCCGGAGCCGATCGGCATGTTCTTCTCCAGCGTCATGGCCACCGGCACCTGTTTACCAATCGCCTCGCAAAAACGCGTCCAGCACTGGTAAACAATATTCTCCTGTTCGTTGGTCGGCAACTTGCTGACAAAACGGCCGCTGTTTTTCAGGCTGAAGCGCTCGGCGGCTTCTACCGTGACGCAATCGCCCAGCAGCGTGCCATCTATCGGCGATACCGCGGCGCCGAGTACGTCAAAACCGACGCTGACGTTACCGATTGAAGCGGGTGCATAAATCTTAACCATGATTAAATCCCCAACTTCCAGGAGAGCGTGCGCAGCAGATCGGCAAATACGCCTGCGGCCGTCACGTCGTTGCCCGCGCCATAACCGCGCAGCACCAGTGGAATCGGCTGATAATAGCGGCTGTAAAACGCCAGCGCATTCTCGCCGTTTTTGACTTTATAGAGCGGATCGTTACCGTCCACGGCATCAATCTTCACTTTGCAAACGCCGCCCTCTTCAATCACACCCACAAAGCGCAGCACTTTACCCTCGGCACTGGCGTGAGCCACGCGGCTGGCAAAGGCGTCATCCAGCTCCGGCAGGCGCTGCATAAAGCTCTCGGCGTCCGGCAGCGCGGCCAATTCCGCAGGCAGGATCGGCTCAATTTCAATATCGGTGAGCTCCAGCTGGTGTCCCGCTTCACGCGCCAGAATCAGCAGCTTGCGCGCCACATCCATGCCGGAAAGATCGTCACGCGGATCGGGCTCGGTAAAGCCCATTTCACGCGCCAGCGCGGTAGCGGCCGAGAGTGAAACGCCCTCATCAAGCTTGCCAAAAATAAACGACAGCGAGCCGGAGAGAATGCCGGAGAACTTGATCAGCTCATCGCCCGCGTTAAGCAGGTTTTGCAGGTTTTCAATCACCGGCAGGCCGGCACCGACGTTGGTGTCATAGAGGAACTTGCGGCGCGATTTTTCTGCCGCTGCGCGCATTTGCAGGTAGTAATCCCAGCTTGAGGTGTTGGCCTTTTTGTTCGGCGTTACCACGTGGAAACCGTTGCCGAGAAAATCCGCGTAGAGATCGGCCACCGTCTGGCTGGACGTACAGTCAACAATCACCGGGTTCAGCAGGTGATACTCTTTCACCAGACGCGTCAGATGCGCGGTGTTGAACGGCTCTTTAGCACTCTGCAGCGCGGTTTTCCAGTTGCTTAAATCGATGCCGTGCACGTTGGTCAGCAGCGCTTTTGAATTCGCGATGCCGCACACTCGCAGATCGATATGCTTCTGCTTGAGCCAAGCCTGCTGGCGCTGCAGCTGATCGAGCAGCGCACTACCAACGCCGCCAACGCCAACCACAAATACCTCAATCACCTGATCGGTGTTGAACAGCATCTGGTGCACCACGCGCACGCCGGTGGTGACGTCGTCGTTGCTGACCACCACCGAAATCGAGCGCTCAGACGAACCCTGCGCAATGGCAACAATGTTGATGTTGGCGCGCGCCAGCGCCGCAAAGAATTTAGCTGAGATGCCACGTAGCGTGCGCATGCCGTCGCCGACCACCGAGATGATCGCCAGCTGCTCCATCACTTCCAGCGGATCCAGCAGGCCATCTTTCAGCTCAAGATAAAACTCCTCATCCAGCACGCGGCGCGCACGCAGCAGATCGCTTTGCGGCACGCAGAAGCTGATGCTGTATTCAGAAGAGGATTGGGTAATCAGCACCACCGAAATGCCGGAGCGCGACATGGCAGCAAACACGCGCGCAGCCATGCCGACCATGCCTTTCATGCCGGGGCCAGAGACGTTGAACATCGCCATATTATTCAGGTTGGTGATGCCCTTCACCGGATTTTCGGTGTCGCCGCCCTGGCCGCCGATCAGCGTGCCCGGCGCCTGTGGATTAGCGGTGTTCTTGATCAGGCACGGAATTTGAAACTGGGCGATAGGCGCGATAGTGCGCGGATGCAACACCTTGGCACCAAAATAGGAGAGCTCCATCGCTTCCTGATAGGACATCGATTTCAGCAGGCGCGCATCGGGCACCTGGCGCGGATCGCAGGTATAAACGCCATCAACGTCGGTCCAGATTTCGCAGCAGTCGGCGCGCAGGCAGGCTGCCAGCACGGCGGCGGAATAGTCAGAACCGTTACGGCCCAACACCACCAGCTCGCCGCGCTCGTTTCCGGCGGTAAAGCCCGCCATCAGGATCATGTTCGTGACGGGAATATGGCTGGCGGCGATGCGACGGGTGGATTCAGCAATATCTACGGTTGATTCCAGATAGTGCCCCACGGCCAGCAGCTTTTCTACCGGATCGATCACGCTCACCTGGTGACCACGCGCCTGCAGCAGCGCTTCCATAATGGCAATAGAGAGTTTTTCACCGCGGCAAATAATGGCAGCGTTGATGCTGTCCGGGCATTGCCCCAACAGGCTGACTCCATGCAGCATCTGTTTTAACTGGGCGAATTCCAGTTCGATGATGGTATGAAGTCGGTCATATTCAAAACCTGGCTGCCTCTCTGCCAGCCCCTGAAGCAGTTCGGAGAAAATGCGCTCCGCATCGCTGATATTCGGCTGAGCATCCTGCCCGCTGATGGTTTTTTCGATCATCGCCACCAGGTGATTGGTGATTTTTGCTGGCGCAGAGAGCACGGTGGCGACCTGTCCCTGTTTGGCGTTGCTTTCCAGAATATCGGCAACGCGTAAAAACCGCTCTGCGTTGGCAACTGAGGTTCCGCCGAATTTCAGCACTCGCATAGTTAACACTCTCCTGATTTTTGCCGAAAAAAAAGCCCGCACTGTTCAGGTGCGGGCTTAGTTTTTTCTTTTTCTGGTATGCGTCAGCCCGCACCGTTACCTGTGGTAATGGTGGTGGTAATAATTGTGATGTTCAGGCTGATGTTTCGCATGTAGATTTATTCTGTCTTTTTATGTCTGTCTGTGTTCCAGAATTAAAGCAAAGTGCTATTTAAGTCAACGGAATTCTGATTTTGTGCTGCGGCCACAATCAGAGACTGCATCCTCGTTTCGCCATGCGACAATCCGTTTCTTTTGCAGGCTGACCTCAGCGCAGCAAGTCGCCCCATTTTCCTGCGTTCATCCAGCATTTTTATCTATAAGGTTTTTTTCTATGTCGTGTAACAGCCGATGTAGCATGGCGCTGTCGCGCTGTTCCAGCACGCCCAGTCGCTGCTGTAACCAGTCAGCCATTTTTTCATCGTCGCTGACGTTCAGCCGAACCAGCAGCTGCTCAATGCGCTGACGCAATGCCGCCAGTTGGCCTGCTTCACCCGGTGCGGCTGCTGGCGACACCACTTTATTCAGGGCGGCCAACTGATAGCAGTAAACCATCACCGCCTGACCGAGATTAAGCGAGGGATAATCAGCCGCCATCGGAATGCCGGTCAGCAGATCCACCTGATCCAGTTCCTCATTGGTTAACCCGCTATCTTCACGTCCAAACACCAGCGCCATGCTGCTCACCCACTGCTGCTTCTCCAGCAGAATATTTTCAACCTGCTGCGGCGTCGCGTAATAGCGAAATTTTGCCCGGCTGCGTGCGGTGGTTGCCACCGAAAAATCGATGTCGGCCAGCGCATCAGCCAGCGTGGCGTAGTGCTGCAGATTATCAATGATATCGCCCGCACCGTGCGCCACCCGACGGGTTGCCGGATCGTGCTGTGCCTCACTGGCAACAATGCGTAGCTGCGTAAAGCCCATGGTTTTCATGGCACGGGCGGCGGCACCAATATTTTCTGGTCTGGCTGGCGAAACGAGAATAAGAGGAAATAGCATAGCGATCCGAATCCTGGTAAAGGTCATGCATTATGCTAACACGCGCCGCTTCATGCCAGGCGCACAGGGTTGATAACATTATCAATCAGAGTGCCCGCTAACGGGCTCAGTCAGCCTCATCGTGCAGCAGCACACAATTAAACGAGTTAACTGCACATTAACGCTTGTCATTCAGTATGTTGCCATTTGTTAAATTACAATCAATGCGATGTCGGTCTGGCGTAATAAAAAGGTTGCCAATTTGCTGACAAATGTGACCTAAACCGGCATTCTGGTAAGAGTTTTTCAGCGAAGTGTTAACGTGCTACACTTGCCTTTGATACACGTCAACGACGCGTTGTTTTAATGCTTAGCGGTTGTAGTCTTCGCTGTTATGTTGCTGTTAATACCGTTAGGATATAATCCATTCAGGCATTGCGATTGCGGTGCGGAATCCATCCTGACGGGTCGCATCGCGAAAGATATCGTTGGCGCTGATGGACGATGGATCAAAAACATAATGAGTATGCCGATGACGGCTAAGCGTATGCTGATCTTCCAGCACCCTGCCATCCGGTCAGTCCAAACCCCCTTTGTTGGCAATTTTAGGTAGCGAAAACATGCAGACCCCGCACATACTTATCGTTGAAGACGAATTAGTAACTCGCAATACTCTCAAAAGTATTTTTGAGGCTGAAGGTTACATGGTTTACGAAGCTACAGACGGTGCTGAAATGCATCAGGTTCTGACGGAAAATGACGTAAACCTGGTGATCATGGATATTAACCTGCCAGGTAAAAATGGTCTGTTGCTGGCGCGTGAATTACGTGAACAACAGAATGTCGCCCTGATGTTCCTGACTGGACGCGACAACGAAGTCGATAAGATCCTGGGTCTGGAAATTGGCGCCGACGACTATATTACCAAGCCGTTTAATCCCCGCGAATTAACCATTCGCGCACGCAACCTGCTGTCGCGCACCATGAACCTCGCCGCGCTCAGCGAAGAGCGTAAGCTGGTAGAAAGCTATAAATTCAACGGCTGGGAACTGGATATTAACAGTCGTTCACTGATCAGCCCGCAGGGCGAACAGTACAAGCTGCCGCGCAGTGAATTCCGCGCCATGCTGCATTTCTGCGAAAATCCAGGCAAGATTCAGACTCGTGCTGACCTGCTGAAAAAGATGACCGGCCGCGACCTGAAGCCGCACGATCGTACGGTTGATGTGACTATCCGCCGCATTCGTAAGCATTTTGAATCGACGCCGGATACGCCAGAAATCATCGCCACCATTCACGGCGAAGGTTACCGCTTCTGCGGTGAGCTGCAGGATTAAAAAAACGCCCCGCGGGGCGTTTTTTTTTAGCTGTTATTCACGCCACGGCATGATCGGCACTGCGCTGAGCGCATTTTTCGGCGATCCATCTACCACACGGTCGGAATAGCTGAGATAGATCAGCGCATGACGCTTCTGGTCAAAAAAGCGTACCACCTGCAGCTTTTTAAACACCAGCGAGGTGCGCTTTTTAAACACCACTTCGCCTTCAGCTTTACCCTGCGCAATCTTATCGCTCAGCGTCACCGGTCCAACCTGCTGACAGGAAATGGCGGCGTCAGCGGTATCTTCTGCCAGACCCAAACCCCCTTTGATGCCACCGGTTTTTGCCCGGCTGATATAGCAGGTCACGTTCTTCACGTCGGGATCGTCAAACGCCTCAACCACAATTTTGTGGTCCGGGCCAAAAATCTTAAATACCGTGTCAACCGAACCCACTTCTTCCGCCTGAGCAGCACACGCTGAGAGCGCGAGCAGCGAGAGGGCCAGTGCATTTTTTAATTTCATACTGTTACCATTGCCAAAAGAATTAATGCCGTTATAAGGTGTCTGCTCTGTTCACATTGCCTTACCTGCGCTGTAATCAGCTCGCCATGATATAGCACAATCAAACAAACAAAACTGCCGCATCACCCTGCGCATTTAGTGCTATCATTCGTCCGATCGTCCTACCTGCGCCAAACTGAGTACTATGAGGAAGTTATATGGACCAAGCCGGTATCATTCGCGATTTGCTTGTCTGGCTGGAGAGCCATCTGGATCAACCGCTATCACTGGATAATGTGGCAGCGAAAGCAGGTTACTCCAAGTGGCATTTGCAAAGAATGTTCAAGGATGTCACGACGCATGCGATTGGCGCTTATATCCGCGCGCGTCGTCTGTCTAAAGCCGCCGTTGCGCTTCGTCTGACCAGCCGCCCTATTCTGGACATTGCCCTGCAATACCGCTTTGATTCACAGCAAACGTTCACACGTGCCTTCAAAAAACAGTTTGCGCAGACGCCCGCCTGGTATCGCCGCGCGTCCGAATGGAATTCATTTGGCATTCGCCCGCCGATTCGTCTGGATGATTCCACGCTGCCCGAGCCGACGTTTGTCACCCTGCCGGAAACCCTGCTGGTAGGTCAAACGCAAAGTTACAGCTGCACGCTGGAGCAGATCTCGCGCTTTCGTGACGAAATGCGCCTGCACTTCTGGAAGCAATTTCTTACTGAAACCGATCGGGTGCCACCGGTGCTTTATGGCCTGCATCAGGTACGCGCCAGTCAGGAGAAAGATGATGAGCAGGAGATCCTGTACACCACTGCGGTGCCTGCCGATCAGCTGGCGAACAGCATGCAGTCGAATCAGTCGGTGCTGTTAGAAGCGGGCGATTATGTGCAGTTTACCTACGAAGGTCCGCGCACTGAATTGCAGGAGTTCATTCTGCTGCTGTACGGCACGTCGATGCCGACGCTGGGATTAACCCGTCGTTACGGTCAGGATATCGAGCGCTTTTATACGCACGGCGGCAAGAAGCTTGCTGAGCCGCCGGTCGACGTGCGCTGCGAATACCTGATTCCAATCCGTCAGCCGCAAACGGCCTGACGCGGGCACTACAGGCCGGGATTCCCGGCCCGCTTTGCCACTTTTAGCGCTGCAGCTCGTCGAGAGCGGGTGCATCCAGATGCGACACATCGCCCGCCGTTTCCACAATCCATCCCTCTGCCAGCCAGGCACTTTGCTGATGATCGACGCGTGAAATCGAACAGTTGCGCAGTCGCAACCGGCGTTCCGCGTGCGCAGGCAGGCCCAGAATAGTGCTCACCAGCGCGCCCAGCGCCATGCCGTGGCTCACCAGCAGCGGACGGCTGCCCGCAGGCAGATCGAGGCAGGCGTTCAGCGCCGCGTGCATGCGCGTGGCCAGCTCGGTCATCGATTCGCCCTGTGGAATGCGACCGCCTTCGGTGCCATCCACCAGCGCTTTACGCCAGCGCTCTTCCTCTTCGCTCAGGCCATCGAGCGGACGCTGTTCCAGCACGCCCATATTGAGCTCGCGCAGGCGAGGATCGAGCGTCACGCTACAGCCGCAGGCGTCGGCAATGATCTCCGCGGTGCGCTGCGTGCGCCCCAGATCGCTGCAAATCACATGGGTAATGCCCAGGGTTTTTACCCGTTCACCAACCTGCTTCGCCTGATGTTCACCTTTTGCGGTGAGCGCGCTGTCAGATTGCCCCTGAATACGGCGAGCCGCATTCCATACCGTTTCTCCGTGGCGAACAAGATAGACCTGTAGCATGCTTTTTTTCCGTTATACTGCGTCAAATTTTCTGAAGGCGGCCCCGGGTTTCAGCGTCTGCTGGCCGGCTACTTTCAGCACCACGATCACTTAAAAGGAACTGCCTTATTATGTACCATGTTGTCGCTGCCACCAAAAACCCGGCGAAAATTAGTGCAATAGCTCAGGCATTCAACGACGTTTTCGGCGAGGCATCCTGCCATATTGAAGGCGTCGAGGTCGATAGCGGCGTCGCCGCCCAGCCGCTTACCAACCTGGAAACGAGAACTGGCGCACGCCAGCGCGTGATGAATGCACGTCAGGTGCGCCCGGAAGCCGATTTTTGGGTAGCCATTGAGGCCGGTATTGAAGAGGATACTGCATTCGCCTGGATGGTGATTGAAGATCACAAACAGCGCGGCGAATCGCGTTCCGCCAGCTTTGTGCTGCCGCCGGTGGTGCTCAGCGGCATCGCACAGGGACGTGAACTGGGCGATGAGATGGCGCGGCTGACCGGCGTCGCCAACATCAAGCATCAGGGCGGCGCCATCGGTGCGTTTACGAAAGACCTGCTCAGTCGCAGCAGCGTCTATCATCAGGCGCTGATTCTCGCGCTCAGCCCGTTTCATCATCCGCTTTACCAGATGAAAACGATCGACTCAGATCTTATCTGATCCGTTCAGCAACTGCGCCTCCAGCCAGCTTTTCAACGCGGGTGGCGCGGTTTTCAAACTGTTTGAGCCACGGGTAATGGTTGCGATACCGGCGCCCAGTTCACTTTTCAGCTCACGCTGGCTCATCTCACCGCGCATCAATTCCTCAATAATCCGCAGTCGGGTGCCCAGCGCCTCGCGCTCGTCAGGCGTCATCATCAGTTGCAACAGCGGCAGCTGCAAATCCTGCTCAAACGCGCGCTGCAGCAGCGTGATAAAACGCAGCCAGTCGTCGTTGCTTTGTGGGTCGTCAGATAAAGATGCTGGGATCATGAAGGGCTTCCGTACTCGTTAGCGAGTACGGAAGGATAGCACACTCAGTAACGGCGATTCCACTCGTGGTCAGCAATCAGCTTGTCGGGCTGACCCATCAGATAACGATAATAGACATCGTAAGCGAGCACGTTTTTTACATAGCCACGCGTTTCTGAGAAGGGAATGGTTTCGATAAACGCCACCGCATCCAGCCGTCCGGCACTTTTTCCCAGCCAGCTGCGCACGCGCGACGGTCCGGCGTTGTAGGCGGCCGAGGAGAAAATACGGTTCTCATCAAACTGCTGATAGACGTAATCGAGATACTGCGTGCCAATCTGGATGCCGGTCTGCGGCTCCAGCAGCTGGCCGCTGTTAACATAGCCGGGAATATCGAACATTTTCACCGTATGCGTCGCCGTGGCGGGCATCACCTGCATCAGGCCACTGGCGCCCACCGGTGAACGCGCCTTCGGGTTCCATGCGCTCTCCTGACGCGCAATTGCCATCGCATAGCTCTGCGGCACGCGCTTACCTGCGGTCGCACGGGCAAACTGATCCTGATACGCCAGCGGGAAGCGCTCGCGCAGGTTATTCCACAGCTTGCCGCTGATAGTCGCCTGCACGCTGAGATCCCACCAGCCGCGCTCCAGCGCATAACGCGCCAGCATCTGCTGCTGGGACGGCGTTTTACTGGCGATCAGCCGGACCCACTCACTGCGCGCCAGGTTGTCCATCTCCCAGTACATCAGCTCGCGTACGCGGGCAATCTCTGCGCCCTGCCCGACCGAACCGTCCGGACGCGGCGCCTCGTTGATCTGCAGCGGATAATCAACCCCTAGCCGTTGCGCGGCGACCATCGGATAGAAGCCGCGTGACTGCATCAGCTTACGCAGGATCTCGTTCGCTTCCTCTTTGCGGCCGCGCTCGATCAGCAGATCGGCCTGCCAGTATTGCCACTCATCTTTCTCTTTTGCCTCAACCGGCAGACGGGCAATCCAGGTGTTCATGCCGCGCCGATCGTTATTGCCCAGCGCCATACGTACCCGGCGTTCTAGCAGCGAAGTCGATTCGCTGCTCATGATGACGTTATCACGCCAGCGCGCCTGCTCAGGCGTGACATCGTTGTCCATCAGCCGCCAGGCGACGGCATCTTTCAGCCCCTGCGCATCGCTGTCGCTCATCTTCTGCGCCTTCACCAGCAGCGGGATCAGCGCCTGCGCATTGACCACATCCTGGCGCGCCAGGCGGGTAAAGGCGATGCTGGTGGCCTGGCGCGTGAAGTCGGTTGGTCCAACGCTGGTGGCGAAGGTGCCGACGGTTTGCGGATCGTTTTGCAGCGTCGTTAACGCCGCCGCCATGGTTTGATAATCCGCAGGCAGGGTTTTCGCCAGCGCAATCACCAGGCTGTCGTTGCCTTTTTCCATCGCCAGCCGCATACGCGCCAGCGTGGTAATAGGCGAGAGATCGCCGGTGGCCTGCCAGACGCTGAACAGCTTGTCACACTCGGCGGGCAAGGCGGTGCCGCGCAGCCAGATGGTCTTAGCCGCATCATAGGCGACCTGCTGCTGGCCGGTGGCCCATTTGGCGTAATACCAGTTGCAGCGCGCGGCAACCGGCTCCGGCTCGGTCGGGCTGAAGGCCAACAAACCGCTCCAGTCCTGGCGGCGCGCCAGTTCATTCACAAAGCGCGAAGAGAGCGTGCGCACCGGCGGCAGCGTAGGATAACGGCGGATAAAGTTGCTGACTGCCAGGCTGGTTTCATTGTCCAGATTCTGCGACAGCAGGCGATATTCGAGATAAGGATAAAGCGGATAGTCCTGCAGACCCGGCAACATCTGCTGCACGGTATCCATCTGTTTGTTATCCCAGGCCTGTTTGATTTGCTGATAACGTTCGCGTTGTTGATTGAGGGAATCGGCAAAAGCACTGCCTGTTACGCTCATCAGGCACACGCCGGCCATCCAATAATGCCACTTCTCCACTTGCATCTCCTCTTTGTCGCACTGCCCGACTGCATGCCTGGCTCCCTTCATGCTAACCAGGGGACTGACCTCTTGCCATGTCCTGAAGAAAATTTACCTGTCACGCCCAGCGCACCGCGATCGTTCATGCGTCGCGCCATTGCTGTGCAAAAAAGCATCACAAAAACTTATAGCTGATGCGTATCCAATAACAATCAAATGCTTATAAATATGGCACGGCCTTTGCTCTGTTGAATCCCATCTTGTATACCAGATGGAACCCCGATTATGGCATCGACATTCGGCTTCACGCTGCAGGCCTGGCAGCAGCACTATCAGCAGGATGCGGAACGCATCATTCCGACGCTGGAAGCGCACCTTGCCGCGCTCTCCACCTCTGATAATGCCTGGCTCTGGCTGGCCACACCTGAACAGTTGCAGGCGCAGCTCACACCGCTGATCGCGCGCTATCGGCAGGATCCCGACGCGCTGCCGCTGTTTGGCGTGCCGTTTGCGGTGAAAGACAATATTGATGTGGCCGGCTGGCCGACCACCGCCGCCTGCCCGGCCTTTCGCTATATCGCCGAGACCGACGCCTTTGCCGTGGCGCAGCTCAAAGCCGCGGGCGCGGTGGTGATCGGCAAAACCAACCTCGATCAGTTTGCCACCGGACTGGTGGGGACCCGCTCGCCGTTCGGCGCGGTGAAAAACACCTTCAACCCGGCGTACGTCAGCGGTGGATCCAGCTCCGGTTCCGCGTCGGTGCTGGCGCGCGGTCTGGTCGCCTTTTCGCTGGGAACTGACACGGCAGGTTCAGGACGCGTGCCAGCAGGCTTTAACAACATCGTTGGCCTGAAACCCACCAAAGGCTGGCTGTCTGCACGTGGCGTGGTGCCCGCCTGCCGCCTGAACGATACGCTCTCCATCTTCGCGCTCACCGTGGAAGATGCCTGGCAGGTGGCGACGCTCGCTGGCGGCTATGACAGCGCAGACGGCTATTCACGTCACGATCCGGCTACCGCGCCCGCCGCGCTGCCCGCCAGTCCAGCCTTTGCCATTCCCGCCAGTCCGCAATTTTTTGGCGATAACCAGGCGCAGGCGGCCTGGGAACGCGCGCTCACCGCCCTCACCGCGCTTGGCGCCACCCTGCACCCGATTGATATGCACGCCTTTCATCAGCTGGCGGAGCAGCTCTATTTTGGCCCGTGGGTCGCCGAGCGCACCGCGGCGGTGGGTCATATGCTGCAGCAGCCGGAAGAGATGGATCCGGTGGTGCGATCGATTGTCGCCAGCGGCCTGCAGTACAGCGCGGTCGATGCCTGGCAGGCGGAATATCAGCGTGCCGATCTGGCGCGCCAGATTCAGCAAACGCTGGCGCAGTTTGCTGCGCTGATCGTGCCCACCTCGCCGACCATCCATACGCTGGCGGAGATGGCGCAGGAGCCGATCCTCTATAACTCACATTTTGGCATCTACACCAATTTCACTAACCTCGCCGATCTCTCGGCGCTGGCGCTACCGGCCGGTTTCCGCGACGACGGCCTGCCCGCAGGCATCACGTTAATCGCGCCCGCCTGGCACGATCGCGCGCTGGCGGACTTTGGCCTGCGCTGGCAGCAGCAGATGGCGCTGCCGCTGGGCGCCACCGGCCAGGCGCCGCCTGCACAGCGTCCTGCCGCCCTGCCGTCCTCGCCACAGCACGTGCGGCTGGCGGTGGTCGGTGCGCATCTCACCGGCATGCCGCTCAATTTCCAGCTCACCACCCGCGACGCCGTGCTGGTGGAAGAGACCACCACCGCCGCGCGCTATCGCCTGTATGCACTGACCAGCGGTCCGATTCTCAAGCCGGGCCTGATGCGGGCAGAGACCGGCGGCGCGATTACCGTGGAGTTGTGGGATATGCCGCTGGCCCGCTTTGGTGAATTTGTTGAGGAGATCCCGGCACCTCTCGGCATTGGCACGCTGCAGTTGGCCGATGGTCGTCAGGTAAAAGGCTTTATTTGCGAACCGGCGGCGCTGAGTGAGGCCACGGAAATCACACATTTTGGCGGCTGGCGTAACTGGCTGGCTCAGAGGGAGACGCACTGATGTTTAGCACCGTATTGATCGCCAACCGCGGTGAGATCGCCTGCCGCGCCATTCGTACGCTGAAGCGCCTCGGAATCACCAGCGTGGCCGTTTATTCCAGCGTCGATCACAATGCGCGTCACGTTAAAGAGGCGGATATCGCCGTGCCGCTCGGCGGTGACAAAGCCAGCGACAGCTATTTGCGCATCGATAAAATCCTCGATGCCGCCCGCCAGACCGGTGCCGAGGCGATCTGGCCGGGCTACGGTTTTCTGTCAGAAAGCCTGGCGTTTGCCGATGCCTGTGAGCAGGCGGGTATCGCCTTTGTTGGTCCTACCGCGCAGCAAATTGGTGAGTTTGGCCTGAAGCACCGCGCCCGTGAGCTGGCGGCGGCAGCGGGCGTGCCGATGACGCCGGGCACCGCGCTGCTCGATTCGCTGCCGGAGGCGCTTGCTGCCGCCGGACAGATTGGCTATCCGGTGATGCTGAAAAGCACCGCGGGCGGTGGCGGTATCGGCCTGACCCGCTGTGAAGATGCCGCGGCGCTGACCCTTGCCTGGGAGAGCGTGCGCCGCCTGGGCGAACAGTTTTTCAGCGACGCAGGCGTATTTCTGGAACGCTGCATCGACAATGCCCGCCATGTGGAAGTACAGATTTTTGGCGATGGCCAGGGCAAGGTGGTCGCACTGGGCGAACGTGACTGCTCGCTGCAACGCCGTAATCAAAAAGTAGTAGAAGAGACACCTGCGCCTGGCTTATCCGCCGCGACCCGCGCCGCGCTGCTGGCATCCGCCGTGCGGCTCGGTGAACAGGTGAGCTATCGCAGCGCGGGCACGGTGGAATATATCTGGGATCCGCTGCACGACGCCTTTTTCTTCCTGGAAGTTAACACCCGACTGCAGGTTGAACACCCGGTGACCGAAGCGGTAACCGGCCTCGATTTGGTCGAGCAGATGCTGCGCGTCGCCGCCGGTGACCCCATCGACTGGGCACGTCTGCAGCAGGCACCGCACGGCGCGGCCATCGAAGTGCGGCTTTATGCGGAAGATCCGCTGAAGAACTTCCAGCCGAGCCCGGGAATATTAACCGCAGTCAGCTTTCCACCCGACGTGCGCGTCGACAGCGGCATCGACACCGGCTCAGCGGTCTCGGCTTTTTACGACCCGTTGATCGCCAAGCTGATAGTGCATGGCGAAAACCGCACCGCGGCGCTGGCAAAAATGGCGCAGGCGCTGGCCGCCACGCAGTTACACGGCATTGCTACCAACCTCGACTATCTGCGTCAGGTGATCACCCACGACGCCTTTCAGCAGGGCAATGCCTCCACGCGCCTGCTTGATAGTTTTGTGGCCCGTTCGCCAGTGGTGGAAGTGCTGCAACCCGGTACCTGGAGTAGCATCCAGGATTATCCTGGCCGCACCGGCTACTGGGATATCGGCGTGCCGCCTTCCGGCCCGATGGATGATTTCGCCTTTCGGCTGGCTAACCGCATCGTCGGCAACGCCGTTGAGGCGGCGGGCCTGGAGTTTACCCTGCAAGGGCCCACGCTGCGCTTTCACAGCGAGGCGCTGATCGCCCTGACCGGCGCTGACTGCGGCGCCCGGCTGGATGAGGAGCCGGTGGCGCTCTGGCAACCGATCGCCGTGCGTGCCGGGCAGACGCTGCAGCTGGGCCGTGCGCAAACCGGCTGCCGGGGTTATCTGGCGGTGCGTAACGGCTTCGACGTGCCGCTCTATCTCGGCAGCCGCGCCACCTTTGCGCTGGGCGAATTTGGCGGGCACGCCGGGCGTACGCTGCGCGTGGCAGATATGCTGCCGATCTCACAGCCTGCACTGGCCGCCTGCACCACCCCCGCGCCCACCGATGCACCGCAGCCACTGGACAGCGCGCTGATCCCGCATTACGGCGATGAATGGTCAATCGGCGTACTTTATGGGCCGCACGGTGCGCCTGATTTCTTTACCGAAGCCTCTGTCGATACTTTTTTTGCCAGCGAATGGCAGGTGCACTACAACTCCAATCGCCTTGGTGTGCGGCTGGTCGGGCCGAAACCGCAGTGGACGCGCGCCGACGGCGGCGAAGCGGGCCTGCACCCTTCCAACGTGCATGACTGCGAATACGCCATTGGTGCGGTGAACTTCACCGGCGATTTTCCGGTGATCCTCACCCGCGATGGCCCAAGCCTCGGCGGCTTTGTCTGTCCGGTCACCATCGCCAAAGCGGAACTGTGGAAAGTCGGCCAAGTGAAGCCCGGCGATCGCATACGCTTTCATCCAATCGGTTTTGAGCAGGCACAGGCGCTGGAGCAGACTCATAACCAGATCGTTGCACAGCTTAAGCCAGTTCCAGTACCGACCTTCGCCACCCCAACGCTGAGCGCACAGGACGGCCGGTCGGCTACCCTGTTGGCGTCGCTGCCCGCAACCGCCACCTCGCCAGCGGTGGTTTATCGCCAGGCGGGCGACAGCTATGTACTGATTGAATATGGTGAAAACGTACTCGACCTGGCGCTGCGGCTGCGCATCTGGCTGCTGATGAAGGCGCTCAACGAACGGGCACATCCGGCGATTCTGGAGCTGGCGCCAGGCGTACGCTCACTGCAAATCCGCTATGACAGCCAGCAGCTGGCGCAACCGTCGCTGATCGCGCTGCTGCTGACCGTTGAGCAGACGCTGGGCGATGTCTCCACAATGAAAGTGCCCTCGCGCATTGTCTGGATGCCGATGGCATTTGAGGACAGCGCCACGCTGGGTGCGGTTGAACGCTACCGGGAAACGGTGCGCGCCAGCGCGCCATGGCTGCCCAACAACGTCGATTTTATCCAGCGTATTAATGGCCTCGCCAGCCGCGATGCGGTGCGCGATATCCTGTTTGACGCCAGTTATCTGATTCTCGGGCTGGGCGATGTCTACCTCGGCGCACCTTGTGCGGTGCCGATCGATCCGCGCCATCGTCTGCTCAGTTCGAAATACAGCCCGGCGCGCACCTTTACCGCCGAAGGCACGGTGGGCATTGGCGGCATGTATATGTGCATCTACGGCATGGATTCCCCCGGTGGCTATCAACTGGTGGGCCGCACGCTGCCCATCTGGAACACCTTCCTGAAAAACGGGCAGTTCAGCGCCGACCAGCCCTGGCTGCTGCGCTTCTTCGATCAGGTGCGCTTCTATCCGGTCAGCGAAACGGAGCTGGCGACGCTGCGCGACGATTTTCGCGAGGGCCGCGCCGCCATTCGCATTGAAGAAACCACCTTTGATTTCGCCGCGCACAACGCCTTTCTGGCTGAGCATGCCGCAGACATCAGCGACTTCCGCGCGCGCCAGGCGATCGCCTTTGCCGAGGAGGTGCAGCTGTGGACAGAAGAGGAGCCGGAAGCGCTGCTCGCCGCCGCACCTGCCGAGGCACGGCCCGACGAGACGGATGCCCTGCAGGTCAGCGCCGACATCAGCGGCAATATCTGGAAAGTGCTGGTCAAGCCAGGCGATCGGGTAGCCGCAGGCGATACGTTGATCGTGGTGGAGGCGATGAAAATGGAGCTGGCGATCGCCGCGCCGCAGGCGGGCCAGGTGAGACGTATCGCCTGTCAGGCGGGCCGCCCAGTGACGCCCGGTGACGCGCTGCTCTGGCTGGACGTCTGACGATGTCGCTGGATTTCCAACAGAAGCGGGCCAAAGGTCAGCCCGCGGTACTGGCCGAGCGCATCTACCAGACGCTGAAAAATGACATTTTCGACTTCCGGCTGATGCCCGGCGATCGCTTCACCGAAAGTGAGATCGCCGAGCGGATGGCGGTCAGCCGCACGCCGGTGCGTCAGGCGCTGTTCTGGCTGGAACGCGAAGGCTACGTCGAGGTGTTTTACCGCAGCGGCTGGCAGATCAAGCCGTTTGATTTCGCCTGGTTCGAGGAGCTTTACGAGCTGCGCATCGTGCTGGAGTGCGAGGCGATCCGCCGACTCTGCCTGCTGCCCACCGCCACCTGTGCCGCACGGCTGGCGGAACTGTGCCAGCTGTGGACCGCGCAGCCGCTACCGGAGCCCGGCGCGATCACCTCTGCGCTGGATGAGCAGTTTCACATGACGCTGGTGGCCGCGGCAGGCAACGGCGAAATGGCACGCATCCACGCCGAACTTACCGAGAAGATTCGTATTATTCGCCGCCTCGATTTTACCCGCGAAGATCGCGTAGCGGCGACATACCGCGAACACGCCGCCATTTTACAGGCGGTTTTACAGCAACAGACCGCGGAGGCGCAGCGCTTGCTGACCGAGCATATCGCGGTCAGCAAGGCAGAAGTCAGAAAAATCACATTACACATGCTGCAACAGGCCAGGCATCCACTCACCAGTTAACTTCTACTTTTAAGGGTTCAGAGATGAAAAGACGTGCATTGCTTAAGGTATTTGCCCTCTCCGCGACCGTAGTCGGCATGGGTCTGTCATGGAGCGCGCAGGCGGCGGAGACCATCAAGGTGGGCATTATGTCCTCGCTTTCCGGCACCATGGCGATCTCCGAAACGCCGCTGAAAGATGTCGCCCTGATGACTATCGATGAGATCAACGCCAAAGGCGGCGTGCTCGGCAAAAAGCTGGAGCCGGTGGTGGTTGATCCCGCCTCAAACTGGCCGCTGTTTGCAGAAAAAGCGCGTCAACTGTTGAGCCAGGACAAGGTGGCGGCGGTGTTTGGCTGCTGGACCTCGGTTTCGCGCAAATCGGTACTGCCGGTATTTGAAGAGCTGAACGGCCTGCTGTTTTATCCGGTGCAGTATGAGGGCGAAGAGATGTCGCCCAACGTCTTTTACACCGGCGCCGCGCCAAACCAGCAGGCCATTCCGGCGGTGGAATACCTGGTGAGCGAAGATGGCGGCAACGCCAAACGCTTCTTCCTGCTGGGTACCGATTACGTCTATCCACGCACCACTAACAAAATTTTGCGCGCCTTCCTGCACAGCAAAGGGGTCAGGGACAGCGACATCGAAGAGGTCTACACGCCGTTTGGCTACAGCGATTACCAAACCATCGTGGCTAACATTAAAAAATTCGCTGCCGGTGGCAAAACTGCGGTGGTCTCCACCATCAACGGCGACTCCAACGTGCCGTTCTACAAAGAGCTGGCCAATCAGGGTATCAAAGCCACGGATATTCCGGTGGTGGCCTTCTCGGTAGGTGAGGAGGAACTGCGCGGCATCGACACCAAACCGCTGGTAGGGCAGCTCGCCGCCTGGAACTATTTCCAGTCTGTGGATAATCCGACCAACGCCAAATTTGTGGCCGATTACCGCGCCTGGGCCAAAGCGAAAAAGCTGCCGAATGCCGATACCGTAGTGACCAACGATCCCATGGAAGCAACCTACGTCGGCATCCATATGTGGGCACAGGCGGTGGAAAAAGCGGGCACCACCGACGTGGATAAAGTGCGAGCCGCTATGGCGGGACAAACGTTTAAAGCACCGGATGGTTTTACGCTGACCATGGATCAGACCAACCACCATCTGCACAAGCCGGTGATGATCGGCGAAGTGGAAGAGAACGGCCAGTTCAGCGTGGTCTGGCAAACCGAACAGCCGGTGCGGGCGCAGCCGTGGAGCCCCTACATCGCGGGCAACGACAAAAAGCCGAATCATCCGGTGAAATCGAGCCAGTAGTTCGCCTTCCCCTTCCGCAAGCGGAAGGGGACATTTCTCCCAGCCACGCTCATCGGGACGTCAGTGATGAATATACGCCCTCTTCTTTTTAGCCTGCTGCTGTTGCCACTGTTTGCCAGCGCCGGGCCAGCCGGCGATTTCGCGGCGGCCAGCCGTACGCAGCAGGCCATGCTGCTGCAACAGTGGGCCGCACAGCCCGATCCAGCACGCCTGCCGCTGTTACAGGCGCTGCGCCAGGAAACGCTGGTAGTGGATCAGCACAAACAGCCGTTCAGCGAGCAGGCGGGCAAGCTGGTGGCGCTGGAAGGCAGCGCCACGCCCGACGGCCCCACCAAAAAGCTTTTTATGAATAACCGGTTACGCGTGTTGATTGCCGGTGCGCTCGCGTCGCATCAGCTGGTCAGCGACGATGAACAGACGCGTCTGCGTGCTGCCATGGCGCTGCAGCGCGATGCCCTGCCCGCGCAGCTGCCGCTGATTGAGCAGCAGCTGAAACGGGAACAGGTTGCCGCGGTGCGCGACGCGCTGCTGCTGGCAGCTGCCAACCTGCAGCTCAGCGATGCGCAGGCAGCGGTACGGTTGCAGGCGGTGCAGCGGCTCGGCACCACCGGCGATCCGCAGGTGCAATCCAGCCTGCAGCGGCTCACCCTGCAGGAAAATGAACCCGATGCCGGGGTGCGCGCCGCTGCGGTTGCCAGCTTGCATCAGGTAGAAAAGCGTCTGATGTGGGGCGAGCTGCTGGGTCAGGCATTTAGCGGCCTATCGCTGGGATCCATTTTGCTGCTGGCGGCGCTGGGGCTGGCGATCACCTACGGCCTGCTGGGCGTGATTAATATGGCGCACGGCGAAATGCTGATGCTTGGCGCCTATGCCACCTGGCTGGTGCAGAATCTGTTTCAGCGTCTGGCCCCGGAATGGCTGGCCTTTTATCCGCTGCTGGCGCTGCCGGTGGCTTTTTTTATCACTGCCGCCATGGGCATGCTGCTGGAACGCACCATCATTCGTCACCTTTATGGTCGGCCGCTGGAAACGCTGCTCGCCACCTGGGGCATCAGCCTGATGCTGATCCAGCTGGTGCGCATGCTGTTCGGTGCGCAAAACCTGGAGGTGGCGAACCCCGGCTGGCTCTCTGGCGGGCTGCAGCTGCTGCCTAATCTGGTGCTGCCTTATAACCGTATCGCGGTGATCCTGTTTGTGGCGGCGGTGCTGATCCTCACCTGGCTGCTGCTGAACAAAACTCGCCTTGGCCTGAACGTGCGTGCCGTGACGCAAAACCGCGCCATGGCCGAATGCTGCGGCGTGCCCACCGGACGCATCGACATGCTTGCCTTCGGCCTTGGCTCAGGTATCGCCGGGCTGGGCGGCGTGGCGCTGTCGCAGCTGGGTAACGTTGGCCCCGAACTCGGTCAGGGTTACATTATCGACTCCTTTCTGGTGGTAGTGCTCGGCGGCGTCGGTCAGCTGGCCGGTACGGTGGTCGCCGCGCTGGGCCTCGGCATTCTCAATAAGGTGCTGGAACCGCAGATCGGCGCGGTGCTGGGCAAGATCCTGATTCTGGTGTTGATCGTGCTGTTTATCCAGAAACGGCCGCAGGGGCTGTTCGCCATGAAAGGAAGGGTGATCGACTGATGACACAACCGATGACGCTTACCGCGGCGCGCAAAGCGCCGCGTCTGACCCTGACACTGGGCATAGTGATCACCGCGATGCTGCTGGCGATGCCGTTTCTGGCGCTGCTACCGGCGGATCATCCGCTGGCCCTGTCGGCCTACACGCTAACGCTGACCGGCAAAATTCTCTGTTATGCCATTGTCGCCGTGGCGCTGGATCTGGTGTGGGGTTACGCCGGACTGCTGTCGCTGGGACACGGGCTGTTCTTCGCCCTTGGCGGCTACGCCATGGGTATGTACCTGATGCGCCAGACAGCGGGTGACGGGCTGCCAGCGTTTATGTCGTTTCTCTCCTGGCACGAGCTACCCTGGTTCTGGGTCGGCACCCAGCATTTTGCCTGGGCGCTTCTCTTGATTATGCTGGTGCCTGGCCTGCTGGCGCTGCTGTTTGGCTTCTTCGCCTTTCGCTCAAAAATCAAAGGCGTCTATTTCTCGATCATGACCCAGGCGCTGACCTACGCCGGGATGCTGCTGTTCTTCCGCAATGAAACCGGCTTCGGCGGCAACAACGGCTTTACCGGCTTTACCACCCTGCTCGGCTTCCCGGTTAGCGCCATCAGCACGCGCATCGGCCTGTTTATCGCCACCGTGCTGCTGCTGTTGGCCAGCCTGGCGATCGGCTTTGCACTGGCGCGCAGCAAGTTTGGTCGCGTGCTTACCGCGGTGCGTGATGCGGAAAACCGGCTGATGTTCTGCGGCTACGATCCGCGCGGCTTCAAGCTGTTTGTCTGGACGCTCTCGGCGGTGCTGTGTGGCCTGGCGGGCGCGCTGTATGTGCCGCAGGTTGGCATTATCAATCCCGGCGAGATGTCGCCGACTAACTCGATTGAAGCGGCTATCTGGGTGGCGCTGGGTGGCCGCGGCACGCTGATCGGCCCACTGCTGGGCGCGGCGGTGGTCAACGGAGCCAAAAGCTATTTCACCGTTGCCTTCCCGGAGTTCTGGCTGTTCTTTCTCGGCCTGATGTTTATCCTGGTGACGCTGTTTTTACCACGCGGCGTGATCGGCCTGCTGCGACGGAGGAAAGATGACTGATTCCCTTTTTACCCAGCCGCATCCGGCGGACCGCTGGCGTCAGCAGAGCGATCCGGTGCTGCAGCTGGATCGCATCAATGTCTCTTTCGACGGTTTTCGTGCGCTGACCGATCTGTCGTTGCAGATCGGCGTGGGCGAACTGCGCTGCATTATCGGTCCCAACGGCGCCGGTAAAACCACCCTGATGGATGTGATCACCGGCAAAACGCGGCCCGACAGCGGCACGGTGCTTTACGACCAGAACAGCGATCTGACTCGCCTGACGCCGGTGGAGATCGCTCGGGCGGGCATCGGCCGCAAGTTTCAGAAACCCACGGTGTTTGAGGCGCTGACGGTGTTTGAGAACCTGGAGATCGCCCTGAAAACCGATAAATCGGTGTGGACCAGCCTGCGCGCCCGGCTCGACAGCGCTCAGCGCGATCGCATCGATGCGGTGCTGAAAATGCTGCGGCTCGGCGGTGAGCGTGCACGGCTGGCGGGGCTGCTGTCGCACGGCCAAAAACAGTTTCTGGAAATTGGCATGCTGCTGGTGCAGGAGCCGCACCTGCTGCTGCTCGACGAACCGGCAGCGGGCATGACCGATGCCGAAACCGCCTGGACCGCCGAACTGTTTCGTGATCTGGCGGGCACGCATTCGCTAATGGTGGTCGAGCACGACATGGGTTTTGTGGAAACCATCGCCGATCACGTGACGGTGCTGCATCAGGGCCAGGTGCTGGCGGAAGGTTCGCTGCGCGACGTGCAGGCCAATGAGCAGGTCATCGACGTTTATCTGGGGCGCTAACATGTTAACCGTAACCGATCTCAATCAATATTATGGCGGCAGCCATATTCTGCGCGGCCTCTCTTTCAGCGCGCCGCCGGGCGAAATTACCTGCCTGCTGGGGCGTAACGGCGTGGGCAAAACCACGCTGCTGAAATGCCTGATGGGCGTGGTGCCAGTGAAGTCCGGCACCATTCACTGGCAGCAGTCGGTGATCAATCAACGTAAACCGCATCAGCGTGTGCAGGCGGGCATCGCCTATGTGCCGCAGGGCCGGGAGATCTTTCCGCGTCTGACC
The DNA here is from genome assembly GCF_051851875.1 of Duffyella sp. Ts4. Classification (NCBI taxonomy): domain Bacteria; kingdom Pseudomonadati; phylum Pseudomonadota; class Gammaproteobacteria; order Enterobacterales; family Erwiniaceae; genus Duffyella; species Duffyella sp. Ts4. The sequence goes on from NZ_JBLYPN010000005.1 coordinate 210,270, forward strand.
GTGGAAGAGAATTTGCTGATCGGCCTGTCGCGCTTCTCCGGCGCACAGGGAAAAACCGTGCCCGAAGAAATTTATCAGCTCTTTCCAGTGCTGCACGACATGAAACAGCGACGCGGCGGCGATCTTTCCGGCGGCCAACAGCAGCAGCTGGCGATTGGTCGGGCGCTGGCCTGCAAACCGCAGCTGCTGATTCTTGATGAGCCTACTGAAGGCATCCAGCCGTCGGTGATCAAAGAGATCGGTGCGGTAATCCGCCAGCTGGCGCAGCGCGGTGATATGGCGATTTTACTGGTGGAGCAGTTCTATGATTTTGCTGCTGAACTGGCCGACAGCTATCTGGTGATGTCACGTGGTGAGATCGTGCAGCGTGGCCGCGGTGCGGAGATGGAAAAAGAGGGCGTGCGCGGTCTGGTAGCGATTTAGGGCAGCGGGATCGCTGCCCTGGGGGCCTTTATAACAGGCCGGTTTCTACCGAGAAGTGCCGTGTTTCACCGGGCGCCAGGCTAAGCAGCGTACCCGCCTGTTGCGCCGCGCGAAATCCCTCTGGCCGACAGGTGGCCGGCAGTACAAAGGCGGCTACCTGCTGATCGGCATTATGCAGGATCCAGCGTGTGGCATGGCTGAACTGCTGGCTGGAGAAGCGCGTCATCAGCGCATAGCCTTCTGGCGAATGCAGCTCAAACTGCAGCATATCGCCATACTGCGCCAGATCGTCAGCAAAGAAGACGATTTCCGGATCGTACAGCTCTGGCCGATCCAGCACGGCAAACTGCTGCGGCTGCTCGGCCAGCTGCGCGGTGTAATCGCGCCAGGCGGGCGTTGGCCGCACATGCGCCGGAATGCTGCTGCGCAGGGAAAATGCCGTATCCGGAATCGACTGCACAAAGCGCCCCTGATCCACCCACGCCGCGTTGATATGGCACATGTACTGCAGCGGCATCGGTGCGCCCGCCAGGTTCGTCACCGACATCTCAATCTGCAGACGTGGTGCGTCGGCTTGCAGGCGCACCGCCGGCGTGGCGCGATAATGATGGCCAAATCCCTTGATGTACTCGCACTCGCCAGAGAGCGATACGCTCTCCTCCTCCAGCGTCAGCCAGGCGGCATCCATGCGGGCACACGGCATTTCGCCATGCAGCGGATGGATCTCTTCCGCCGCCGGGCAGCCGTTAGCCAGCAGGCCGGAGTGAAAGGCAAAGCAGCCGTAGGTATCGATAATGCTGCTACCGGGCAGCGGTTGGCTAAAGGCGTTGCCCATGGTCAGCGAACGATCATCAAAGGCCGCATCCCAGATCATCTGCCCATAAAAAGGCAGCACGATCGCGTAGCCACGGCGGTTGCTGATGCGGACCGCTTCAACGCCTGCCGGATAGCGAAACAGCTCAACCCTGAACGCCGCATTCTCCAGCAGGGTAAACGGCGTGGCCTGGAATTGTTCCCGGCACAGATGGATGCGTGTACTCATAACGCCTCCTGTGCCAGCTGGCCGCTGGCGCGACGCAGTTTGTTGTGGCGTAGCTCACCCCAGAAATAACAGCCGACCCAGACAAAGCAGAGCAGCGACACGCCGAACGCCAGCTGCATCGATCCCAGATGGTCAGAGACCAGCCCCTGCAGCGCCGGAATAAACGCTGCGCCCACAATCGCCATAACGATAAAGGCGCCCGCCACCTCGGTGTATTTGTTCTCAACCGTTGCCAGCGTATTGGCGTAAATGGTCGCCCAGCACGGCCCGAACAGGCAGCTGACAAACACCGCGGCATACACCGCCGTGAAGTCAGGCACCAGCATCACGTAGAGCAGGGTAAATACGCCAAGCACCGAATAGGCGATCAGCACCTTTTCCGCCCGGAAGCGCGCCATCAGGAAGTTAGCGATAAACTTGCCGAGGAAGAAACAGATAAAGCTGTAAATCATAAAGTTAGAGGCGTGGCGTTCGTTAACCGCACCGAGATTCAGCGCCAGGCGAATGGTGAATGACCAGACCGCCACCTGCATGCCGACGTAGAGAAACTGCGCCACGATGCCGCGTTTGAAGCGGCGGTTTGTTGCCAGATAGCGGAAGGTCTCGCTCAGCGACGGCAGCGAGGTGCGGTTGCTTTCCGGCTTGCAGTGCGGATAGCGGGTAAACATAAACAGCACCATCACCACTACCAGCACCATCACCAGATATTTATAGGGCTCCAGCGTGTGTTCGAGCATGCTCAGACGGAAGGCATGCAGCTGCTCCGGGTTCATGGCGGCCATCTGGCTGTGCAGGCTGTCGCCCTCCTGAAACACCAGATATTTGCCCAGCACGATGCCCATCAGTGCGCCAACCGGATAAAACGTCTGGCTGATATTGAGCCGCAACGTGGCGTGTTCACGCCGGCCAATCATTGAGCTGTAGGTATTGGCCGCGGTCTCCAGAAAGCTGAGGCCGATAGCAATGGCAAAGATCGCCGCCAGAAACATGGTGTAAGTCGCCATGTGCGACGCCGGGTAAAACAGTACGCAGCCAACAATATAGAGCGCCAGCCCCATCAAAATCGCCAGTTTGTAGCTCGCTTTGCGGATCACCAGCGACGCGGGAATGGCAATCAAAAAGTAGCCGCCGTAAAAGGCGCTCTGCACCAGCGCGCTGGCAAAATCGCTGAGCGCAAACACGCTTTTAAACTGGGTAATCAGAATGTCATTGAGGCTGGCGGCGCAGCCCCACAGCGGAAACAGGCAGGAGAGCAGAATGAACTGAAACAAAGGCGTTTTGTTTAAATAGCCGTCGGGTTGCTGCGCAGTGATCGGTTGCATGGTGGACCTCAATGAACGTTGAGAAAACGCTGGAAGGTGTCGGCATCGGGATAGGACGACTGGGTACCGCGGCCGGTGACGCTACAGGCGGCATAGGCTACGGCGCTCTGCATGGCGGCAGCTACGTCGCCGGTTGCCACCAGCCGTTGGGCAAAACAGCCGATAAAGGCGTCACCTGCGCCGCTGGTATCAACGGCGTTGACCGTCAGCGAGGGGACGTGATGGCTCTCGTCACCTTGTAACCACAGTGCGCCGCGCTGGCCGAGGGTGATCACCAGGTTTTTCAGCCCCTGTTGCAGCAGCGATTGTCCCGCCAGCCGCACCTGCTCATCACTGGCTACCGGCATGCCGGTGAGGATCGCCAGCTCGGTTTCATTGGGCATAAAGAAGTCGCATTTACAGGCGTAGGCCATATCCAGATCGTTCACGGCGGGCGCGGGATTAAGGATCACTTTTATGCCCGCCTCGCGTGCAAAATCGATGGCGTAATAGACGGTTTCCAGCGGCACTTCCAGCTGCAGGATGATCAACTGACAGGCCCGCAACGCGTCAGCCGCGGCGTCGATATCAGCCGGCTTCAGCCGTTGATTGGCACCTTTGATAATCAGGATGCGGTTTTGCGACTGATCGTCCACAAAGATGGGCGCCACGCCGCTGGAGGTGCCGGGCGCGGAGGTCACATAGCGCGTATCGACGCCCTGCTGCTGTAAATTGGCGAGGGTGCCAGGGGCAAACAGGTCGTCCCCGACTTTGCCCACCATCATCACGCTGGCGCCGAGCTTTGCCGCCGCCACCGCCTGATTAGCCCCTTTCCCGCCGCAGCCAAGGGCGAAATCAGGCGCTTCCAGCGTTTCCCCCGCCTCTGGCAGGCGGTTGGTATAGGTAATCAGGTCCACCATATTGGAACCAATGACCGCAATATCCATGTTGTTCTCCCGGTTAAAATTAACGCATTAATTGTTATTAAAATCACAATAACAATTCATTAACGTTAATTTTGTGACAATAACCACATCCCTGAAACGCGGCATAAATCAAATTACCGGCGATAAAGCGCAACGCAGCGTGTTACTATTTTCACAAATCTGTTGCAGGCGGAAAAATCTGGCGGCTCATTCCGTCAGCGCAACGTAAGCGATTGCGTGTGGTTTGCCGGGCGATCGCTTTGCGGGTAAGATTAAAAGCCCGGCTGCCTGAAGGCGCACAAGCCCTTAAAATTAAGCACATTTGTGCTGATTACCGGCTACGGCCACCGCGATGTCATCACTCAGAGAAACACTATGGAAACCCGGCGCGACGAACGTATTCATAAGCTTACTCAGGCGCTTAAGCACACCGATAAACTGCATCTGAAAGATGCGGCGCAGTTGCTGGGCGTCTCTGAAATGACCATCCGCCGGGACCTCAGCGAATGCGCCTCCACGGTGGTGTTGCTGGGTGGCTATATCGTTAGCGATCCCAAACATCACGTCGGCCACTATTTCATCTCCGATCAGCACGGACAGAATGCCGCGCGCAAGCAGCGGCTGGCGCAGGTCGCCGCCGGACTGATCGCGGAAAACGATACGGTGTTTTTTGATTGCGGCACCACCGTGCCTTACATCATTGACGCCCTGCCCGACTCGCTGAGCTTTACCGCGGTCTGCTGCGCGATGAATACCTTTCTGGCGCTGAAGGAGAAACCGGCCTGTAACGTGATCCTCAGCGGCGGTGAATTTCACGCCGATAATGCGCTGTTTACACCCATCGGCGCGCACTCGATTCTTGACGATCTCTGTCCGACGCTGGCTTTTATCTCGGCTGCGGGCATTGATAAAGATCAGGGCGCTACCTGCTACAACATTAATGAGCTGGCAATGAAACATCACGCCATGCGCCGCGCCCGTCAGCGGATCCTGATTGCCGACAGCAGTAAATATGGCAAGGTGCTGCCGGCACGCATCGGCGAGCTGCGCCGCTTTGATATGCTGGTCAGCGACAGCGCGCCGGATGAGGCGCTGGCCGCCAGCATGGCGCAGCAGCTGCTGGCACTGCATCTGCCCGGAGCGTGAGCAGCGTCGGCGTTTTCGCGCTGCCCTCTGCGGTTGCGGAAGAATCCGCGCGCATCGGCTGTGAATAGCGGTTAAAAAAGGCTAAACTTCGGGATCGAACGTTACCGAAAACCGATCCCAAGAGGCTCAATACAACGTGGCTCAATTCGTCTATAGCATGCATCGCGTCGGCAAAGTGGTTCCGCCGAAGCGACATATCCTGAAGAACATCTCGCTCAGCTTCTTCCCTGGCGCCAAAATCGGCGTACTGGGTCTGAACGGCGCAGGTAAATCAACGCTGTTACGCATCATGGCCGGTATCGATAAAGATATCGAAGGTGAAGCGCGTCCGCAGCCCGGCATCAAAATTGGCTATCTGCCGCAGGAGCCGCAGCTAAACCTTGAACACACCGTGCGTGAGTCCATTGAAGAAGCGGTATCCGAAGTGGTTGGCGCGCTGAAGCGCCTCGACGAGGTGTATACGCTCTACGCTGAGCCGGACGCTGACTTCGACAAGCTGGCCGCTGAACAGGGCCGTCTGGAAGAGATTATCCAGGCGCACGATGGTCATAACATCAACAGCCAGCTGGAACGCGCTGCCGATGCGCTGCGCCTGCCGGACTGGGATGCGAAAATCGCCAACCTGTCGGGTGGTGAGCGTCGTCGTGTGGCTATCTGCCGTCTGTTGCTGGAAAAGCCAGACATGCTGCTGCTCGACGAACCAACCAACCACCTTGATGCCGAATCCGTTGCCTGGCTGGAGCGCTTCCTGCACGACTTCGAAGGCACCGTGGTGGCGATTACCCACGACCGTTACTTCCTTGATAACGTAGCAGGCTGGATTCTGGAGCTTGACCGCGGCGAAGGTATTCCGTGGGAAGGTAACTACTCTTCCTGGCTGGAGCAGAAAGATCAGCGTCTGGCGCAGGAAGCTTCATCTGAAGCGGCGCGTCGTAAGTCGATTGAGAAAGAGCTGGAGTGGGTTCGTCAGGGCGCGAAAGGCCGTCAGTCCAAGGGCAAAGCCCGTCTGGCACGCTTTGAAGAGCTGAACAACGCGGAATACCAGAAGCGTAATGAAACCAGCGAACTGTTTATTCCACCGGGCCCGCGTCTGGGCGACAAAGTGGTGGAAGTGAACAACCTGCGTAAATCTTATGGCGATCGCGTGCTGATCGACGATCTGACCTTCTCCGTACCGAAAGGCGCGATTGTCGGCATTATCGGACCGAACGGCGCCGGTAAATCGACGCTGTTCCGCATGCTTTCCGGTCAGGAACAGGCGGATCAGGGCAGCATCGAACTCGGCGAAACGGTGAAGCTGGCCTCTGTGGATCAGTTCCGTGACTCGATGGATGGCAGCAAAACCGTTTGGGAAGAAGTCTCAGGGGGTCAGGACATTATGCGCATTGGCAGCACCGAAATGCCAAGCCGCGCCTATGTTGGCCGCTTCAACTTCAAAGGCACCGATCAGGGCAAGTTTGTCGGTGAGCTGTCTGGTGGTGAGCGCGGTCGTCTGCATCTGGCGAAGCTGCTGCAGGTTGGCGGCAACATGCTGCTGCTCGATGAGCCAACCAACGACCTCGACATTGAAACCCTGCGCGCGCTGGAAAATGCCCTGCTGGAATTCCCTGGCTGTGCCATGGTGATCTCGCATGACCGTTGGTTCCTCGACCGCATCGCCACGCACATCCTCGACTACCAGGATGAAGGCAAGATCGAATTCTTCGAAGGTAACTTTACCGAATACGAAGATTACAAAAAACGTACGCTGGGCGCTGCCGCACTGGAGCCAAAGCGCATGAAGTACAAGAAGATGACCAAGTAATCATCTTAAGGGAGCCACAGCGGCTCCCTTTTTTATTGCCGATCAACGATAAAACGCCCGCAACACCTCACTCTGCAAGACAAAATCGATGTAGCGCGCCACCGCCGGCGAATTCAGTTTTCTGTCCGGATAGACCAGCCAAAGCTCATTGCCCGTGACTTCCCATTCCGGCAGCACTTTCACCAGCTGCGCCTGCGATATCTCATCGCTGAGGAAACGCGGCAGCAGCGTAATGCCGCCGCCTTCAATGGCACACTGGCGAGCATAAATCAGATTGTCGGTCAGGTGCGTTGGCGGCAGCAGCCAGCGATAGCTCTCTTCACCCTTGCTCAGCAGCCATTCAGCCCAGGCACGATGGGCAATCGACTGGTGCTCCGGCAGCTGATGCGGATGATGAATCGCCGGGAAGCGCGCCAGATAGGCGGGCGACGCCACCAGATCGCGCTGACAGTAGCCGATGCGTCGGCCAATCAGCGTCGAATCTTCCGGCTTTCCAGTGCGCAGCGCGATATCTACCCCCTCCTCCACCAGATCGCGCCGCTCATCGGAGATCAGCACCTCCAGCGTCACCTCGGGATAGCGCCGCTGAAACTCAATATTGCATTTCGCCAACAGCGTAGCGCCAATGCCCGCCGGGCTGGTAATGCGCAGCCGCCCGCTGGGGTTCTCCCGCAGCCGTGCGATCGCCTGTTCAGCACGTTCACTGGCCTGCAATAGTTCCTGACAATGGATCAGGTAACGTTCACCGGCAAAGGTCAGGCTCAGCTTGCGCGTGGTGCGATTGAGCAATCGCAGACCCAGCTGCTGTTCCAGCTGGCTGATGCGCTGACTGACGCTTGATTTTGGCAGCCCGGCGCGCTGGGCCGCTGCGGTGAAACTGCCGCAGCCCGCCACCAGCGCAAACAGCGCCATATCCTGCAGTTGCTTAAACATGATTGTTCACCTGAGACGAACGCTGTGTGAGTTATTGTCCATATTATCATCGCCGTCGGATGCCACTACACTTAAGGCATCAACCAAGGAGAACATCGTGAATATTCGAGCCATTGCTATCAACCCTGAGAACCCCGCGCAGTTTATTGAGATTCAGCCAGAGAAGCCGACGCCGGGCGAATACGATCTGCTGGTGGAAGTGAAGGCGGTATCGGTCAATCCGGTCGATACCAAAGTGCACAAAGGCGCGCAAAAAAATGGCCTGCAGCAGCCGCGCATCCTCGGCTGGGATGCCAGCGGCGTGGTGCGGGAAGTGGGCAGCAGCGTTACGAATTTCAAAGCGGGCGACGAGGTCTATTACGCTGGCGATCTGACCCGTCCAGGCAGCAACAGCACGCATCAGCTGGTGGATGCGCGTATTACCGGCCACAAGCCGACCTCGCTTGAGTGGGCAGCGGCGGCGGCGATTCCGCTAACCGCACTGACCGCGTGGGAAGGCCTGTTTGAGCGTCTCCATCTCGATCAGGCGGGCGCCGACAAAACGCTGCTGATCGTTGGCGGTGCGGGCGGCGTGGGTTCACTGGCGATTCCGCTGGCTAAGCTGCGTAGCAAGGTCAAAGTGATTGCCACCGCATCGCGCCCGGATTCGGTGAAATGGTGTCAGGAACGCGGCGCCGATCTGGTGATTGACTACAAAGATATGCCGGGCGAGCTGGAGAAGCATGGCCTGAAGCAGGTCGATTATATTTTCTGCCTGAATGATACCGATGGCCACTGGAACACCATGGCACAGCTGATTGCGCCGCAAGGCCATATCTGCACCATCGTGGAAAATGAGCATCCGCTGTCGATGGATCAGCTGAAGCTAAAAAGCGCCGCGCTGCACTTTGAACTGATGTATACGCGCAGCATGTTCAAGACGCCAGATATGGCGCAGCAGGGTGAGATTCTGGATGCGGTGGCGACACTGCTGGATGAAGGTAAACTGCAGGGCACGCTGAGCGAGACGCTGCACGGCCTGAGCGTTGATACGCTGACGCAGGCACACGGCAAAGTGCTGGAAGGCCACATGCGTGGCAAAGTGGTTATCGCTTACTGATAGCCTCTGGCCGACCGGCCAGCGCAGGTGACGGGCCAGCGGGCGTGATGCTCGCTGGCCCGTTTTCGATCAGGCTTTTACCAGCGCGCGCACCAATTCGACGCAGCGTAAAAACCGGCTGTCATAATCATCTTCTTCCACGTGCACATAATCGACCTGGTTCGCATCGAGCATCGATACCAGCAGCGTCTGAAACTCACGACGATCTACCGAGCTGCCAAGACTGCGCAGCCCATCGGCCACCCAGGGCACATTATTCTCCAGCAGGATCACCAGATCAAAACGATATTCATCGATCAGCGCCTGCACAAACGGATGTTCGCGCCCTTCATACTTTTTGCAAAACGCCTGCGTAGTAACAAAATCGGTGTCGATAAACGCCACCTTGTTAGCGTACTTCACCGCAAAATCGATATATTGCGCCTGGCCCAGGGCGATCTTGTCGTAGTCGGAATATTGCAGCGCCATTTCGTCACCGCCAAGGTGCGAGAAAACGTAATCGCGACCATATTCCCAGGCGCTGGTGGTGTTGAAGATGTTGGCCAGCTTGTTAACCAGCGTCGATTTGCCGCTCGATTCGCCGCCTAAAATCGCCACCGTACGTACAAAGAACGGCTTCACTTCGGTAGGAATGTATTCCCAGTAGTGAAAAGGATTCTGGCGGATCTGCGCGCCGCTGATGTTCATAAAGGATCGTTTTGGATCGATTACCCGCGCCTCGATCCCCAGATGCGCCTGATACTGCGCGCCATCCTGCTCTTCGCTGGTATAGACGCAGTCCGGCAAAATACCCTCGTTGGACATATAGGCCTGAATACCGGCGCTCCAGACATCCCAGCCGTGCGGATAAGGCTCCATGCCCTCTTCGTTAAAGGCGTGAATATGAATATTTTTCTGATATTTGAAGGTTTGCAGCAGCCAGCGCAGGCGATCGCTGACCGTCGGCTGTTGCGACATGGCGCTGTTTTCAAACAGCTGGCGATCGCGCGAGTCGTCATAGCCCATCACGATATGCAGCTCATCGACCTGGCTACAGGCGCGCTGGATCAGATAAATGTGCCCGGTGTGCAGCGGATAAAACTTGCCGAATACCACGCCAATGGTTTTCTCACGACGCGGAAACTCCAGCCCTAAAAAACGGTGCAGCGCCTCCAGCTTCTGGGCGCTGGGGCTTTTGATTTTGGCGTTTAACAGCTGGCTGAGATAGCCTTTGGTCATGCCGCTGGCGTCTGCAACCTGTTGCAGCGTATGTCCCTGCTGGCGGATAGCCGTTTTAAGATACTCAAATGACGACATGATCTGCCTCCTGCGTAAAGGGTATGCCGGGCTGAGCGAAAAGCGGCCCCGCAGGGCCGCTGTGCATCAGAGTTCGTCCAGAATCGCCAGCGCATCGGCCAGCTTTTTAACGCCAAACACCTGCATGTTTTCCGGCATTCGTTTCGGTACGTTGGCCGCCGGAACGATGGCGCGCTTAAAGCCGTGCTTGGCCGCTTCGGAGATGCGCTCCTGGCCGCTGGGCACCGGACGAATTTCGCCAGCCAGGCCGACTTCGCCAAAAATCACCAGGTCAGGCGGCAGCGGACGGTCGCGCAGACTGGAGACCATCGCCAGCAGCAGCGCCAGGTCGGCGCTGGTTTCGGTGACTTTCACCCCGCCAACCACGTTGACGAACACATCCTGATCGGCCATTTGCAGGCCGCCATGACGGTGCAGCACCGCCAGCAGAATGGCGAGGCGGTTCTGTTCCAGCCCCACCGCCACGCGGCGCGGGTTGCCCATCATCGACTGATCGACCAGCGCCTGAATCTCCACCAGCAGCGGGCGCGTGCCTTCCCAGACCACCATCACCGAACTGCCCGGCGTCACCTCATCGCCACGCGAGAGAAAAATCGCCGACGGGTTGCTGACTTCGCGCATGCCCTGCTCGGTCATGGCAAACACGCCCAGCTCGTTGACCGCGCCAAAGCGGTTTTTATGGCTGCGCAGCGTGCGGAAACGCGAATCGGCATCGCCGTCGAGCATCACCGAACAGTCAATGCAGTGCTCAAGCACTTTCGGCCCGGCCAGCGATCCATCTTTGGTGACGTGGCCGACCATCACAATCGCCACGCCGCGAGTTTTGGCGAAGCGCGTCAGATAGGCAGCGGTTTCACGCACCTGCGCCACGCTGCCTGGCGACGACTGAATGTCCGCCATGTGCATCACCTGGATTGAGTCGATCACCATCAGCTTCGGCTGCTCCTGCTCGGCGATCAGGCAGATCTGTTCGATGCTGGTTTCCGACAGCATGTTCAGATCCTGAGTCGGCAGACCCAGACGGTGCGCGCGCATGGCGACCTGCTGCAGCGACTCTTCGCCGGTGACGTACAGGGTTTTCATGCCCTCTGCCAGCTTGCACAGCGTTTGCAGCAGCAGCGTACTTTTACCGGCGCCGGGACTGCCGCCGATCAGAATGGCGCTGCCAGGCACCACGCCGCCGCCAAGTACGCGGTCAAACTCTTTAAAGCCGGTGGAGAAGCGCGGCAGCTCTTCCAGGCTAATGTCCGAAAGCTTTTGCACGCGGCTGACGCCGCTGCTGCCCGCGTAGCCCGACAGACGCTCATTGCGCGCCACCGTCGGCGAGGCGGCAAGCCGCACTTCGGTAATCGTATTCCACGCCTGGCAGGCGCTGCACTGCCCCTGCCAGCGAGGGTAATCTGCGCCGCATTCATTACAAACAAAGGCACGTTTTGCCGCTTTGGCCAAAGTAACTCCTCAGTTAACGCTCTTCGTGAATCAGGCTGCCGCTGAGGATGCAAAAGACGCCCATCAGATCGGCATGCCGAATGGTCACGTTGGTTTGTTCATTTACTTTTGGCTTGGCGTGATAGGCGATGCCCAGCGCCGAAGCCTTGATCATCAGCAGGTCGTTAGCGCCATCGCCAATCGCCACGGTCTGTTCCGCTTCGATGCCAAACCGCTGCGCCAGCTTGTGCAGCGTGTCGGCTTTATATTGCGCATCGACAATCGGCCCAATCACCTCACCGGTGAGTTTGCCGTCGCGGATCTCCAGCTCATTGGCCACTACCGCCGCCAGATGCAGCTTGTCGCGCAGATAGTCGGCGAAGAAGGTGAAGCCGCCGGAGGCGATCGCCACCTGCCAGCCCAGCGCCTGCAGCTTTTGCACCAGCGTAATCAGGCCCGGCATCAGCGGTAGCCGATCGCGCACCTGCAGCAGGATATTGGCGTCGGCATCTTTCAGGGTGCCCACGCGCTGGCGCAGGCTGGCGGTGAAATCGAGTTCTCCGCGCATGGCGCGTTCGGTGACTTCCGCCACCAGCTCGCCGCTGCCAGCCAGTTTGGCAATTTCATCGATGCACTCAATTTCAATGGCGGTAGAATCCATGTCCATCACCAGCAGGCCCGGCGCTTTCAGGTAGGGAATTTTCCCCAGCGGCGCGACGTCGAAGCCCGCGTCATGAGCCAGCTTAGTGGCTCGCGGCGTGAGCGATCCCGCCAGACGCACCACCTGATATTCATCAACGCACCAGGCGCTGACGATAACCATGGCGGCACCAAGCTGATGCTGAAACGCCGTCAGACGTGCTTTATCCAGCCCGCGTCCATACAGCAGCCAGCCGGTACGTCCGGCACGATAATCCAGCGGCATGACTTCGTCACCGCTGAGAGAAAGGGGTAAACCTGGCCAGAGTGAAAGATCGGCGGGCAGGTCGCTCCAGGTCAAACGATTTGGCATTACAGCTTCTCCAGGCGGGACAACAAAACCACGCAAGAGGCTACCCTGTCAGCGACGCTTCTGGCAACATAAAGTGTCGAAAACGACCCGGCTTCTGTCCAGAGTGAGATAAGGTTCGAGATGGCAAAAACCAAGTTGAAATTCCGTCTGCATCGCACGGTGATTGTGCTGATCTGCCTGACGCTGTTAGTGGTGCTGATGCAGGGTGCGTCCTGGTTTAGTCTCGGCCATCAAATGGCACGTTCTGAGCAGGTAGAAGAGCTGGCGCGCGCGCTGACTCGCCAGGTCGCCTTCAGCCTGAACCCGCTGATGGACAACAGCGACAACAACCGGGCGCAAATTGAAGCGATCCTCAACCAGCTCACCGATCAGAGCCGCATTCTTGACGCCTCGGTTTACGCCGATGACGGCTCACTGGTGGCGCACAGTGGTGAAACCATTCGCGTGCGCGATCGCCTGGCGCTCGACGGTCAGCGTGCGGGCAGCTATTTCAATCATCAGCTGGTGCAACCGCTGGAAAACAGCGATGGCCCGCAGGGTTTTCTGCGCGTTACGCTGGATACGCACGTGCTGGTGACCGAAGCCAAACAGGTTGATAACACCACCAACATCTTACGGCTGATGATGCTGCTGGCGCTGGCGATTGGCATTATTTTAACCCGCACTCTGCTGCGCGATCGGCGCACACGCTGGCAGCAGTCGCCGTTCCTGTTAACCGCCAATACGCCGGTAAAAGAGGACAGTGACGACGAGCAGACAGAGCCGGAGCAGAAGTCGTAAGGCGAGTGCAGAGCAGTACAGAGTAAAGCCGGGCGAGAGCTCGCCCGGCAGGCAATCAGGCTTTATCGCCTAACAGCACAGATTCCAGCGCGATTTTGATCATGTCGCTGAAGGTGGTCTGACGCTCTTCGGCGGTGGTCTGCTCGCCGGAACGGATATGATCCGACACGGTACAGATCGCCAGTGCTTTCGCACCGAACTCAGCGGCCACGCCATAGATACCCGCGGCTTCCATCTCCACGCCGAGGATGCCATATTTTTCCATCACGTCGAACATCTGCGGATCTGGCGTATAGAACAGATCGGCGGAGAAGATGTTGCCTACGCGAGCATCAACGCCCAACGTTTTCGCCGCATCAACCGCGTTACGCACCATGTCAAAGTCAGCAATCGCCGCGAAGTCATGATCTTTAAAACGCATACGGTTAACTTTGGAATCGGTGCTGGCACCCATGCCGATGACCACATCACGCAGTTTCACATCGGCACGCACCGCGCCGCAGGAACCGACGCGAATGATTTTCTTCACGCCAAACTCGGTGATCAGCTCTTTCGCATAGATTGAGCAGGAAGGAATGCCCATGCCGTGGCCCATGACTGAAATACGACGGCCTTTATAGGTGCCGGTATAGCCAAGCATGCCACGCACGTTGTTGACCTCTACCGCGTCCTCAAGGAACGTCTCGGCGATATGTTTCGCACGCAGCGGGTCACCGGGCATCAATACCACGTCCGCGAAGTCACCCATTTCTGCATTAATATGAGGCGTTGCCATAATTTTTCCTTTTCAGTGTTACGTCAGGCCACCAGCGATGGCCTGTAATGATTCGCCGCGATTAGAGCAGGCTTTTGCCATATTCCATATCGGAAAGACCGAAATATTTTGCCACCGTCTGACCGATGTCGGCAAAGGTGTCGCGATAGCCGAGGAAGCCAGGCTTCACGTCCGGGCCGTAAATCAGGACTGGAATGTGCTCGCGCGTATGTTCGGTGCCTTCCCAGGTGGGATCGCAGCCGTGGTCAGCGGTAAGGATCAGAATATCGCCCTCTTTCACCTGCGCCATTAGCTCAGGCAGGCGGCGGTCAAACAGCTCCAGTCCGCCAGCGTAGCCCGCCACGTCACGACGATGTCCCCAGGTGGAGTCAAAATCAACGAAGTTGGTGAACACGATGGCGTTGTCCGGCGCGGTTTTCATCTCTTCTACCGTGGCGTCAAACAGCGCGTCCAGGCCGGTGGCTTTGATCTTTTTAGTGATGCCGACGTGGGCATAGATGTCAGCGATTTTGCCCACCGAAATCACTTCGCCCTGCTTCTCATCCACCAGCTTTTTCAGGATGGTAGGCGACGGCGGCTCAACGGCCAGATCGTGACGATTGCCGGTACGCTCAAAGTGCCCGGCTTTATCGCCAACAAAAGGACGAGCGATAACGCGGCCGATGTTATAGCCGCCTTCGGTCAGCGCTTCACGGGCGATTTCGCACAGGTCGTACAGCCGTTGCAGACCAAAGGTCTCTTCATGGCAGGCGATCTGGAATACCGAGTCGGCAGAGGTGTAGAAAATCGGCTTGCCGGTTTTCATGTGCTCTTCGCCCAGCTGATCCAGAATTACGGTGCCGGATGAATGGCAGTTGCCGAGATAGCCCGGCAGGTCCGCTTTTTCCACCAGCAAATCGAGCAGTTCCTGTGGGAAGCTGTTCTCTTTGTCGCTGAAGTAGCCCCAGTCAAACAGCACCGGCACGCCAGCAATTTCCCAGTGGCCCGACGGCGTATCTTTACCGGAGGAGAGCTCGCTGGCGTAGGCGTAGGCACCGATGATTTCAGCGTTGGCATCCAGTCCTGGCGGGAAGCGGCCGGTTGAGGCTTCTGCGGCTTTACCCAAACCCAGGGCGCTCAGGTTCGGCAGATGCAACGGGCCTTTACGGCCTTTGTCTGCTTCACCGTTAAAGCACGCCTCGGCAATGTGGCCAAGGGTATCTGACCCATGGTCGCCGAACTTGTCGGCATCTTTACTGGAGCCGATTCCAAAAGAATCCAGCACCATGATAAACGCACGTTTCATGTACGACTCCTGCGCGTGAGCGCGTCAAATTTAAAAAATCGATCAGAGTAGTATACGGCTATTGGGTGATTCTGCGATAGACCATCGGTGTGGTTGCTGCCGCCTGCTCCGAAGTTTGTACCGCGGCGCGGATCTCCTGCGCGGCCAGCTGCCAGCTCGACTCGTCAGCGGCATGCACAACGGCCAGCGGCGTCTGCTGATCCACCCGCTGACCCAGCGCGGCCATCTCGCTAAGGCCGACGCTGTAATCGATGGTATCGCTGACGCGACGACGGCCGCCCCCCATGGTGACGATGGCCATGCCGATGGCACGCGTATCCATCGCCGTGATTACGCCAGGGCGTTCGGCGTAGACCGCCTTGCTTAAGGTTGCCGCAGGCAGATAGCGATCCATGTTACTGATGAAATCAGCCGGGCCGCCCTGTGCCGCCACCATGCGGCCAAAGCATTCCGCCGCCGCGCCGTTGTCCAGCACCGCCTGCAGTTGACGACGCGCATCGGCGTCGTCGCTGGCCAGACCGCCCGACAGCAGCATTTCGCTGCACAGCGCCAGCGTCACTTCCAGCAGACGCGGATTACGGTAGGCGCCGGTGAGGAAATCCACCGCCTCACGCACTTCCAGCGCGTTACCGGCGCTGGAGGCGAGCACCTGATTCATGTCAGTCAGCAGCGCACTGGTTTTGCAACCGGCGCCGTTCGCCACGCCGACGATCGCCTGCGCCAGCTGCTCTGAGGCTTCAAAGGTCGGCATAAAGGCGCCGGATCCCACTTTGACATCCATGACCAGCGCATCCAGCCCTTCCGCCAGCTTCTTCGCCAGAATCGAGGCGGTGATCAGCGGAATAGAATCCACGGTGGCGGTAATATCGCGGGTGGCATAGAAGCGTTTGTCCGCCGGTGCCAGCGAGTTGGTCTGGCCGATAATCGCCACGCCGACCTGCTTGATCATCTGCCGAAAGCGTTCGTCGTTTGGGAAGATATCGAAGCCGGGGATCGCCTCAAGCTTATCGAGCGTGCCGCCGGTGTGACCCAGCCCACGCCCGGAGATCATCGGCACGAAGCCGCCACAGGCCGCCACCATCGGGCCAAGCATCAGCGACGTCACGTCACCCACACCGCCGGTGGAGTGTTTATCCACCACCGGGCCGCCAAGATCCAGCGCCTGCCAGTTGAGCACGCTGCCGGAATCGCGCATCGCCATGGTCAGCGCCACGCGCTCAGAGAGCACCATATCGTTAAACCAGATGGTCATGGCCAGCGCGGCAATCTGCCCTTCCGTCACGCTGTTATCACTGACGCCCTGAATGAAAAAACGGATCTCTTCTTCGCTCAGCACCTTGCCGTCACGCTTTTTGCGAATAATTTCCTGTGGCAAAAACATGTCGATCTCCCGATCTTTTAGCGTAAAGAGTTAGTAGCTGGAGGTGCTGGCGGCAACCTGATGGCCCGTGGCCTGCAGCAGGCTGGTTAACAAGCTCGAGGCGCCAAAGCGGAAATGACGCGCATCGGCCCAGTCGCTGCCCAGAATGTCATCGGCCAGCTTCAGGTAGATCGCCGCATCGTCAGCGGTACGCACGCCACCGGCAGGCTTAAAGCCAACCTGCTGCTGCACGCCTTTGTCACGGATGACGCTGAGCATGATTTGCGCCACTTCCGGCGTGGCGTTCACCGGCACTTTACCGGTAGAGGTTTTGATGAAGTCGGCACCGGCATCGATAGCGATTTCAGAGGCCTGACGGATCAGCGCTTCTGATTTCAGCTCACCGGTTTCAATGATCACTTTCAGCAGCACGTTAGCGGCGGCGCAGACTTCTTTACAGGCTTTCACCAGCGCAAAACCCACTTCCTGGTTGCCTGCCATCAGCGCGCGATACGGAAACACCACGTCAACTTCATCGGCACCGTAGGCAATTGCCGCGCGGGTTTCGGCCAGCGCGATATCGATATCATCATTGCCGTGCGGGAAGTTGGTGACCGTCGCGATGCGCACCTCTGGCGTGCCCTGCTCGCGCAGCGCCTTGCGGGCAACCGGGATAAAGCGCGGATAGATGCAGATAGCGGCTGTAGTGCCCGCAGGCGAATTGGCCTGACGGCATAGCGCGATCACTTTGGCATCGGTGTCATCGTCGTTCAGGGTGGTCAGATCCATCAATTTCAGCGCGCGCAGCGCAGAGGCGGTTACATCACTCATGTTTATTCTCCAACTTGCAGACAAGGTAAACGCGCCGTGCAGCGCGCAATGTTAAAATAATAACAGACTGAACCCGACGGAAACGTGCGGACAATCACATCACCACGGTGAAGCAGCGGGCAGATGGGCAATAACGCGCCTCGCCGTGGCCTTTCAATGTGATAATTTTAACATGAAACCGGCCGGGGTTGGAAATCGCCAATGGGCTCAGAATGCGAACAGGCGTCGGGTGGTAGCGTAAATCGTGCTGGCGATCTGCTCAGCCGGTTCACTGCGCAGTTCGCACAGCGCCTGCCAGACACGCCGCACCTGCTCTGGCCGATTCGGTTCGCCCTGAAAGCCATTCAGCGGCATGTCGGGCGCATCGGTTTCCAGCAGCAGCGATGAGAGCGGCAGCTGCGCGATGGTGTTGCGCGTCTTGCTGGCGCGTGGATAGGTAATGGTGCCGCCGACGCCGATCGCATAGCCCAGCTTAATAAACGCCTCTGCCTGCTGCAGGCTACCGGCAAAGCCGTGTACCACACCGCGCCGGGGCAGATCGATGCGGCGCAGGTGCAGCGCCAGCTTGTCGTGCGTGCGCCGGGAATGCAGAATCACCGGCAAATCGTGGTCGCGCGCCAGCCGAAGCTGCGCATCGAGCAGCCATTGCTGTCGGCTAAAGTCCGGCTGCTCCATGTAGAGATCGAGACCGATTTCACCGATTGCCACCAGCTTAGGCGGCTTGCTGGCGAGCAGCGTGTCCAGCTGTGCCAGATGGGCATCCTGATGCTGATTAATCACAACAGGATGCAAACCCAGCGCGGCCCACAGCGGTGGGTGATCGCTGGCCAACTTCAGCACGCCGGCAAACCGGCTGGCGTCCACCGCGGGCACAATGATGTTTTCCACGCCTGCCGCGGCAGCCAGACGCAGGCTATCCTCAGCGCGATCGATAAAAGGGGGAAAATCAAAATGGCAGTGGGTGTCGATAAACATCTCTTTCATCCGATAAACCTCAGAACAGGATTAAGCAGTTTACCTTTGGCAGGCGCGACGAAAAACAGCGATGTACGAGGAAGAAAACAGAGGGCGTCGAAACGCGGATAAAGCGAGTGGTCACTGTTGTGCGGTGGCGGCGCCTTTTTACAGAAGGCGCCACCGCCGCACCATAAAAAAACGCCCTCAGCGAGGGCGTTTTTCTGTGCAGGCGTTGTTCAGACGTTCTCTGCCGTAATCTTCCTGTACGATACCGGAAAACCAGTCATTATTCCCTGCGGTCCAGACAGCATCATTATCAAACCACTCTGCCCAAACCAGCCACATCTGGCCTTTCCATTGTTTCCATTTGCCAACGACGATGTCGCCATTCATGACTGAACTCCGATCTTACAGGCGATCAACTGTTCTAGAGGCGTTTACGGCCGGTGAACAGGCTGATCAGGAACAGGATGATACCTACCACGAAGACAACTTTAGCGGCCCATGCTGCGGTACCCGCCAAGCCACCAAAACCTAACGCGGCTGCAATCAGTGCAATGACCAGAAAAATAATACCCCAACGAAACATAAGCCTCTCCTTAACCATAGTGAAATCGAACTGCTTGTGCATCCAATCCAGGGGAGTATCCCGCGAATCGTCTTTTTATATACCGACTGCAGCCTGCGAACAGGCTGCATAAATCATTACGATTTAACGGTCAGGTCGTTTTTAACGCTTTTCACGCCTTCAATGGCTTTTGCGATACCTTCTGCGCGGTCTGACTGCGCTTTGTTATCGACGGTTCCTGATAACAGAACAACGCCATCATTGGTTTCCACTTTCACTTTACGTGAAGGGATGATGTCATCTGCTAACAGTTTAGCCTTAATTTCGCTGGTTGTTGCAGCATCGCCTGCATAACTTTTAACTGACTGACTTTTGCTGTCTTTAACGTGTAGTTTATCGCTAACGGATTTCACGCCTTCAACTTTTTTAACCAACGCGACGGCTTTTTCTGCCTGATCCTGAGAGGTAACGAAACCGCTCAGCGTGACCACGCCGTTGTGCGTTTTAACGGAAATGTCTGTGCTTTTAATTGCGTCGTCATCTACCAGTGCAGCTTTTGCTTTGGCAGTAACACCGCTGTCATCCATAAAACCATCGACTTTTTTCATAGAACTATCGATTTTAGAACCTGCGCTGTCGGCGGTGTTCTGTGCTTTATGGGTCATGGTTTCTTCTGCCAGAGCAGAACCACTCATCAGCGCAGAACCAACCAGTACAGCCATCAGAGTTTTAGCAATCTTAGTCTTGTTCATCGATTTCTTCCTTCTATCAGTTGATTCACCTGCATCTGCAGGCTTACAGCAAAATTTACGCTTGCTGTTGAAACGGGTGGTACGGAATTAACCCGTATAACACCGCACCCGATGAAGTAATCATAGACGGCAATTTCCGTTCTGCTTGATTTTTTGGTTAGAAAACAGGGGAAAGGAATTTTTTAAGAGGAGTCTGTAGCGATGCATGCTGAGAAAACAGCAGAGGTGAGCGATTTTTATGGGCCGGGGCGCACATTATAATGCGCCCCGACGTCAATTCCGCTCTTAGTGTTCGCGGGTTTTGCGGAACACCACTTCCGGATAGCGTTCCTGAGTGATATTCAGGTTCACCATGGTTGGCGCAATGTAGGTGAGATTGTCACCGCCATCCAGTGCCAGGTTGACTTCGTTTTTGCGCTGAAATTCGTCGAATTTCTTCACGTCCGGGCAATCCACCCAGCGGGCGGTAGAAACGTTAATCGCTTCGTAGATCGCCTCAACATTGTATTCGCTTTTCAGACGCGCCACGACCACATCAAACTGCAGTACACCCACCGCGCCGACGATCAAATCGTTGTTGTGCACCGGACGGAAGACCTGCACTGCGCCCTCTTCCGACAGCTGAACCAGCCCTTTCAACAGTTGCTTCTGCTTCAGCGGATCGCGCAGACGAATACGACGGAACAGCTCTGGCGCAAAGTTAGGGATGCCGGTGAACTTCAGGTTTTCGCCCTGAGTAAAGGTATCGCCAATCTGAATGGTGCCGTGGTTATGCAGGCCGATGATATCGCCCGGCCAGGCTTCTTCCACGTGGGTACGATCGCCCGCCATAAAGGTCAGCGCATCGGAAATTACCACGTCTTTGCCGGTGCGCACCTGGCGCAGCTTCATGCCTTTTTCATACTTACCGGACACCACGCGCATAAAGGCGACGCGGTCGCGGTGTTTCGGGTCCATGTTGGCCTGAATCTTAAACACAAAGCCGGTGAACTTGTCTTCATGGGCTTCAACCACACGCGCATCGGTTTTACGCGGCATCGGTGGCGGTGCCCACGACACCAGGCCATCCAGCATGTGATCAACGCCAAAGTTGCCTAATGCGGTGCCGAAAAACACCGGCGTCAGCGAGCCCTGTAAAAAGGCGTCCTGCTCAAACTCATGCGACGCGCCCTGCACCAGCTCCAGCTCCTCACGCAGCTGCGCGGCCAGCTCTTCACCTACCGCCTGATCGAGATCCGGGTTGTGTAAGCCTTTGACGATGCGCACTTCCTGAATGGTGCTGCCTTTACCTGACTGATAAAGGTAGGTTTCATCTTTATAAAGGTGATACACGCCTTTAAACAGTTTGCCGCAGCCAATGGGCCAGGTGATGGGCGCACAGGCGATTTTCAGTTCGCTCTCCACCTCATCCAGCAGCTCCATGGGATCGCGAATATCGCGGTCCAGCTTGTTCATAAAGGTGATGATTGGCGTATCGCGCAGTCGCGTCACTTCCATCAGCTTGCGGGTACGATCCTCAACGCCTTTTGCCGCGTCAATGACCATCAGGCAGCAGTCCACCGCCGTCAGCGTACGGTAGGTATCTTCCGAGAAGTCTTCGTGTCCCGGCGTGTCCAGCAGGTTGACCAGGCTTTCACGGTAAGGAAACTGCATCACCGAGGTCGTGATCGAAATACCACGCTGCTTTTCCATCTCCATCCAGTCCGATTTGGCGTGCTGGTTGGAGCCGCGGCCTTTTACCGTACCGGCGGTCTGGATCGCCTGTCCGAACAGCAACACTTTTTCAGTGATGGTGGTCTTACCGGCATCGGGGTGCGAAATAATGGCAAAAGTGCGGCGACGCGCCACCTCTTGCATAAAGGGTGCATTTGACATGGATAGGTCTTCTGTTTCAGCGCCCGGCAGCCCGCTGGCTACCGGGCCGGGAATTCACGATGGCCGGCATTTTCGCCGATCTGTGAGGGTTAAACAATGCAATGCCGCGTAATCATGCAGAAAAGCGGCTGAGGCGTCACGCCGGCGACGAGGAAACCCCTCAGGCAAACAGCAGGGTTTCGAGCTCATGCAGCGAGGCCACTTCCCAGTCTGGCGTAATCTGCTCTGGCTTGCTGCGCCCGTCGGCGTTCAGCCAGCAGGTTTTCAGCCCGGCGTTGATGCCGCCTAAAATGTCGGAGTCGGGATTATCGCCGACCATCAGCACGCGATCGCGCGGCGGATGGCCCATTTTTTCCAGCGCGTGATTGAAGATATCGGGATGCGGTTTAGCCACGCCTACCTGCTCCGAGATCACCAGCAGATCGAAGAAGCCCAGAAAGCCGGTGCGCTGTAGCCGCGCCTGTTGCAGCGCGGTAAAACCGTTGGTAATGATGCCCATCTTCACTTCGCCCTTCAGGCGTTCGATCAAATTAACGGCGCCTTTCAGCGGCACGCAAATCTCCGCCATGGCGTTTAAAAAGCCGCTGTTAAGCGTATCCGGCGTGACGTTCAGCCGCTCCGCCCACGGCGTAAAGCGCTGATGCTGCAGTTGCAGCGCGCTAATCGCGCCATTCTGATATTCCACCCACAGCGGCTTGTTGATCGCCTGATAATCGGCGTAATCACCTGCGGAAAACGCCACGTCATACTGACGGAACAGCTGTTGCAGTCCGGCAAAAGCGTCAAAGTGAAACAGGGTGTCGTCGGCGTCGAAAAGAATCCAGTCCCAGTTAGCTAACATCGTTTCCTCACAAGTCGGGCGACGATTACAGCGTCAGCGCCATAATGATCGCATCTTCACGGCCGGTGGCCGTGGGATAATAGTTGCGGCGCAGCGATACCTGATTAAATTCCAGGGATTCATAGAGTTGAATCGCGGCCTGATTAGACGCACGCACCTCCAGCCACAGGGTCAGCACATCGCGCTGCAGCAGTGCATCAATCAGATGCAGCAGCAGCTGACGGCCAAAACCCCGCCGCTGGAATGCCGGATCGACCGCAATGTTAAACAGCGTTGCTTCATCCAGCACCACCTGCGTGATGGCAAAAGCGGCCAGCGTGTCATCGACCGTCAGCCGATAATTCAGGTAGCGCTCGCCCTGATTGCTGGCAAAGGTTTTTTCCGTCCACGGAAAAGCGTGGCTGCGCTGCTCAATGGCAAACGCCTGCGGTAAATCATTCGGGGTGAGAAAGGAGATGGCCGTCATGTTCACAAATTTGTCGCCAGAGTGCGCGTTTCGCCGCGCCGTTGTAATAAAGCTCATCTAAAGCCGGAGAATCGAGTTGAATGCCTGCGCGCGTCAGCGGATCGCTCAGGCCAAGGCACCAGCTGGCGTACTCGCCCTCTTCCGGCAGCATTGCTACCTGATCGGGCGTCAGCGGCATCACCTGATGCGGCTCGAGCGCCAGCGCGCGCAGCACATCAGCCACCAGCGCATCATCGAGCGCCGGCGGTACCATTGCCACAATTAACAGCCGCGTATCGGGCGCCACCGTCAGGGCTATTTCACCTTTCAATGCGCGCGGACGCCGCAGCTGATACTGCGTAATGCCCATCTGCTGTAACAGCCAGTCACGCCTGGAAGCCATAATATTAACCCGTTTTAGCCACAAGAATGCGGCGCTATGCTAGCAAACCCATCGAACATGCGCCAACAAACCACTATACTCTGCCCTCAGTTTTTTAAGGAGCCAACCATGCCCGCTTTTTCCCCGGCCAGCGAAGTAATCCTGCGCCACAGTGATGAATTTACCGAACGCCGCGTGCTGTTTGCCGGCGATCTGCAGGATGACCTGCCCGCCCAGCTTGAGACGCAGCTCAGCAAAGTCTTTACTCAGCAATACCATCACTGGCAGTTGCTTAGCCCGCGCCTGGAAGAGAACGCGCGTTTTAGCCTGGTGGCAACCGCCGATGACGTCAGCGACTGCGATACGCTGGTTTACTACTGGCCAAAGAGCAAGCCAGAAGCGCAGTACCAGCTGCAAAACCTGCTCTCCCTGCTGCCTGAAGGCTGCGATCTGTTTGTGATCGGTGAAAACCGTAGCGGCGTGCGCAGCGCGGAAGGCATGGTTGAGGCGTGGGCAAAGCTGGATAAAATCGACAGCGCCCGCCGTTGTGGCCTCTATCATGGCAAGCTGGAAACCCGTCCTGACTTTGATGCAGAGAGCTTCTGGCACAGCTACGAAGTGGATGGCCTGACCATCAAAACCTTGCCTGGCGTCTTCAGCCGTGATGGCCTTGATGCCGGCAGCCGCCTGCTGCTGTCTACGCTGAGCGCGCATACCAAAGGCAAAGTACTGGATGTCGGCTGTGGCGCGGGCGTACTTTCTGCCACACTGGCCAGCCATTCGCCGAAGGTGCGTCTGACCCTGACCGACGTCAACGCAGCAGCCGTCGCGGCCAGTAAAGCGACGCTGGCGGCCAATCAGCTGGAAGGCGACGTGTTCCCGAGCAACGTCTTCTCTGACGTGACCGGCCGTTTCGATATGATCATCTCCAACCCGCCGTTTCATGAAGGCACGCAAACCAGCCTTGATGCTGCTCAGACGCTGATCCGCGGCGCGGCGAAGCATCTGAACACCGGCGGCGAGCTGCGTATCGTGGCTAACGCCTTTTTGCCGTATGCCCAGGTGCTGGACGAAACCTTTGGCAGTCATGAAGTGCTGGCGCAGACCGGTCGCTTCAAGGTTTACCGTGCGGTTTATGGTCGTGCCGCCAAAGCGTTACGCAGCGCGAAATAAGCGAGAAATGTCCGTTGCCGTCGGCGGCTGACGCTTTTTGCGGCAATCATCCGACGGCGGCGAAATATCTGTTGACGTCCTGAGTAAAACCTCTAGAATGCGCCTCCGTGGTGGCAATACGGTTTCGTGTTGCGGGTATGCGAAGGTGGCGGAATTGGTAGACGCGCTAGCTTCAGGTGTTAGTGTCTTAACGGACGTGAGGGTTCAAGTCCCTCTCTTCGCACCATGCGGTGATATAATTCAGGACAACTTATTGCGAAGGTGGCGGAATTGGTAGACGCGCTAGCTTCAGGTGTTAGTGTCTTAACGGACGTGAGGGTTCAAGTCCCTCTCTTCGCACCATGCGGTGATATAATTCAGGACAACTTATTGCGAAGGTGGCGGAATTGGTAGACGCGCTAGCTTCAGGTGTTAGTGTCTTAACGGACGTGAGGGTTCAAGTCCCTCTCTTCGCACCAGTTGTCTTTTTCTCTTCTGCTTGACTGCATTATTCCCCTGCTGTTTTCTGCACGTTTTCCTGATCAATCCTGTTTCATCATCCAGACGCTATTATTTCACGCCGCCCTGCGGGCGTTTATCCCGTGGTAAAATTCAGTGAAATGGCCGCCAGTGCGCCCGCCAGAGCCAGACAGGAGGGCAACAGCAAATAGTGACGCAGCGTTTTATGAAACAGCATGGTCGCGGTCAGCAGCAAAGCGATAATCATCACCAGCCGCCATTCGGTGTAAGAGAGCTGCATCATTGCCAACAGCGGCAACGCCGTGCAGGGCAACAGCACGCCCCACGCGCTATCCAGCCGTTTGCCCATGAACCAACTCACACCCCACAATCCACATGCGGTAAACATGGCAATGATCATGCTTTTAGCCCTTAGATGATAATGATTACCACTAGCATATGATAATTTTTATCACTTTGCAGCAGGCCGGTGAAACTTTCCCGCCGCCGGATGACAGCCTGGGACGAAAATGCTAAATTCGCTCCGCTTCACACTCAGCTTATCCTTATAAAAAAACAACCCGGCCTCTGGCAGGCGTTGTTGCTTTCGCATCGCGCTTTACTATGTAAAAGCCATGACGAGTACTTAAATGAAATTACAAAGTTATGATGAATTACTTCACAGCAAATACCGATTATCGTTGTTATTATTTTTGGCGCTTAATTTAGCCGCATCGCTGTTTTGTTGTATTCCCGGCACCAGCCTGACCCCGACCACGCCGACCATACCGGCGATAGTTATTGCCATCAGCAGTGCCTCGCTGTTATTCACGTTATTTTTCCTCTCTAAACGCAAATTAGCCTTATTAACGTTGGTCGCCTTTTTTATGGGCGCATTATGGGCATGGCATATCACCGATAAATATTTACGCGGCCTGTATATTGATGGCGTTTTTTTATTGTTCAGCCTGATCACCATTTTTTTTATCAGTGCCATCGCGCTGAGCGATCATCTGCTCGCCTTCTGTTTGCATATTGCCCCGTCCTCGTCTGCGGTGCTGGTGCTGGATCAGGGCGAACACCGGTTGCTGATCCTCTTTACCCTCGCCCTGCCGCTGATCGGTTTCACATTGCAGCATATGATGCGCCGCCGCAGCGATCGCTTTACCCGGCAGCTGGTGCAGCAACTCTATGCGGAGAAAGAGAGCTACAGCGATCTCAGCATGCTCGATCCGCTGACCGGCCTTTATAATCGCCGCGGCCTGAAAAACCGGCTGACAAACCTGCCGGGCGATGGCACCAGCAATCACTTCGTGCTGCTGCTCGATATCGATCATTTCAAGGCATACAACGACAATTACGGTCATGCGATGGGCGATCAGGCACTGGCGCGCGTCTCGGTCGCCATTCGCGATGCGGTGCGCTCGCGAGATATTGTCGTGCGTTACGGCGGCGAGGAGTTTCTGGTGCTGCTAACCAACGTGAATGCCGCCATCGCCATGAAGCTGGCCGAGCGCATTCGTCAGTACGTGCTTAACCTTGAGATACCGCATCTGTTCAACGATCGGGTCGCCACTCATGTCACGCTCAGCGCCGGGATTGCCCCACTGAATGAAGCGGGCTTTGAAGCGGCACTCGCCAACGCCGATCGGGCGCTTTACGTCGCCAAACATCAGGGTCGCAACACCCTTCTCGCGTGGGAAAACCTCTCATCGGCGCGCGTTGTGCAAACGGCCAGCGCGCGTTAATCCCTTCCGGCTCGCTACCGCGGGCCGGGCAATTTTTATGCATAATCTTTTTTGCCGCTATTGTGAGCCTGGTTTTTTATGGATAGAATCAAGAACGATTATCATTTGTTTTCGTATCCCGATTCCCTATACAGGATGTCGCATGGCCACTCTCTCTCGTCAGGTACAGCAGTTCAGCAGCGCACCGCTGATCTTTCTGCAAAGCGATCGGCCACTGGCGACATCCATCGACGCGCTGCTGCATGAGCACCGCGCCTACTTCATCGATACGCTGCACCTCAACGGCAATGCGCCCGCCGACAGCCTGACGCTGGGCGAATGGTCCACCAGCGGCTGCTGGCAGGATCTGCAGCAGCGTTATAGCGATGACGTTTACAAGCAACATCCCGACCAGCCCCGCGAAGCCAAGCCGCTGCAGTCGCTGTGGGCACAATGGTATTTTGGCCTGCTGGTACCGCCGCTGATGCTGGCGCTGATCCTCGAGTCGCGCGCGCTTGACTGCTCGCCACAGCATATCCGCCTGCAACCGCACGCTATTGGTCGTCCGGCCGCGTTCTGGATTGATGTGCAGGAAGATGAAGACGCGCGCTATCTTAATGCGGTGCAGCGTATCGATCGCCTGGTACAGCACACCTTAATCCCGATGGTCGACGCGATCACCCGCCACGGCGACATCAACGCGCGACTGATCTGGAACAACACCGGCTTTTTGATGCACTGGTTTTTAGGCGAACTGAAAGAGAGCATTCCGGAACTGACCCGTCTGGCGCTGGAACACGCACTGTTCTTCAATAAGCAGCTGATCGACGGCAGCGACAACCCGCTTTATCGCACGGTGATTCCACGCAACGGCACCATGGAACGCCGCAGCTGCTGCCAGCGCTATCGCCTGCCCGACGTGCAGCAGTGCAACAGTTGTACACTCGCCGCCAGCTAACCAAAATTTCATCCTGACGACATTTACACTTCAGGCTGCTTATGGCAGCTTTGTTGCCTTCTTTTTGCCTGGAGAACAGCATGAGCCTGGAGTCGGTACGGCGCTTTTTCGCCGAACATGCGCCTGACATCGACATTATTGAGCTGGCCGAAAGCACCGCCACGGTGGAGATGGCCGCACGCGCGCACCATGTCGCCCCGGCGCAGATCGCCAAAACCCTGTCATTGAAAGTGAAGAATGAGGTGATCCTGGTGGTGACCTGTGGCGACGCGCGGCTCGATAACCGCAAGCTGAAGCAGGCGCTGGGTGCCAAAGCACGCATGCTCAGCGTGGATGAGGTGGTGAATTATACCGGTCATCCGGTGGGTGGCGTGTGCCCGTTTGGCCTTGAACAGCCGTTGCAGGTTCTCTGTGATATTTCGCTGCAACAGTTCAGCGAAGTCTTGCCCGCCGCCGGCTCAATCCACAGCGCGGTGCGTATTTCGCCGGCGCGCATGGCCGAGCTGACCGATGCACGCTGGGTAGATGTCTGCCAGTAAAACGCGGCTTTCCGCTGCCTTTTCAGAAGCGATCGCGCTTTATGAACAAGGCAGCGCAATTCATTAATTCATCATTCCAGCAATAGAATCGGTCGCCGTGCATCTCTACCTTATTCCTGAAATAAGAAATATCCGTATTAACCGCTCGGTTAATACGCTTCTTTCATCACCGCAAAATAACCCTTAATAAACTTACGTGCAGGCCATTAATAAACGGCATACCGGCGCTGATAATATTCCGCTCTCAGAGGATTTAAAGCAGAATGAGTGCGATACTTTAAGAACAATCGCAGCATTGAAATGGCAAATAATGTGATATAAATCACCACCAGAACACTCTTTCAGCTTCCTGATTTTGACCCGCCTCGTTGCGGCAAAGCTCAGCTTAATTGCAGGTCAACTATGCCCAGTTTGTTTGCCATTTACAGGAAATTCAGATTTCCTTTCAAATTCATGCATGCGGCGGTTAAGTATCCTGCTGCCAACGCCAGCGTGAAAAAATACTCGGTGATGTCGATTGAAGAGACTATCGATCGTCTGCTGAATGATAAAACGGTGTCGTTAGCGCGTTATGGCGATGGCGAGCTGGAGATGACCTACTACAAAAACATCGGCTTTCAGCCCTTTGATGCGCGCCTCTCAGAGCGCCTGAAAATGGTGCTGCGCGATGCGCGTAACAACCCGAACTGCCTGATCTGTATGCCGGACGCCTTCCGCAACATGTCGAGCATGCGTTCAGGTGCCGCGCTGTTCTGGTTCTTCCATAAGTCTTTCTATTTCAAACGCTATCAGAGTTTGCTGGATCAGAATTACCAGTACGGCAATACGTCGGTGACGCGCCCGTATCACGATTACAAAGATAAAACGCTGTCACGCACCATCTTCGAAAAATTCAAACTGCTGTTCAAGGATCAGCGCGTGCTGATCGTTGAGGGCAGCGGAACGCGTTTGGGTCTGGGCAACGATCTGATGGACAGCGCCAAAGAGATTAAGCGTATTACCACGCTGAACCGCAACGCGTTTTCGGTCTATGACAAGCTGCATGCAGCCATTGTTGAGACCGCGCCGAACTTCGATCTGGTGCTGGTTTCACTGGGCCCAACCGCCACCCTGCTGACCTACGATTTGAGCAAACAGGGCATTCGCAGTATTGATACCGGCCACATTGATATCGAATATGAGTGGATGCGCGCGATGGCCACGACCAAGGTGAAAGTGGAAGGCAAAAACGTCAATGAAGTGGGTTCACTGCTCACCGATGATAATGCCGTGCAGGATTTGACTTACCAGCAGCAGATTCTGTTTCACGTGGGTGAAAACAGCAAGCCTGCGGTGGCACCGGCTACCGCCTGATTCTGCTCGCGAACCTGCCCTTTACGGGCAGGTTTACTCCCCGGCTTTCAGCGCACAGCCACATGAAGAGCCCATCTCCATGTAGTACGAAATTTCCCGCACTTCTCCCGCATGATTCCAGTTAATCAGCATCTCAATCGCCGTTTCCGCCAGTTCATGAATATGCTGCCGCACGGTGGTTAATTTCGGCTGCTGAAACGCCGCCAGATCGGTGCCGTTAAAGCAGACCAGCGCCAACTGTTCCGGCACGCGAATGTTTTGCTCCGCCAGCGCTCGCAGGCAACCGATCGCCTGTGCCTCATTACTGATAAACAGCGCGCGCGGCACATTATCCTGCTGCAATATCTGACGCATCACGGCGTAGCCATCGTCGCGATGATAGCGCGCTGGCCAGATCCAACTTTCATTGATGGTTAATCCCTGTGCCTGCATCGCGTCGCGCCAGCCGTTAACGCGATCGCGGGCGTTCACCATCTCTGGGGGTCCGCAGAGAATGCCAATCTCACGATAGCCATGCCCAAGCAGATGTTCGGTTAACCGGCGTGCGGCACGGCGTTCATCGACGCGCAACACGCTGACGCCAGGCTGCGGATCGGCGCGATCCAGCATGATCAACGGCGTGCCGCTGGCTTTAACCAGATCGATCTGCGGATCGCTGTCGACGCTGGCATAGAACAGCCCGTCCACCTGCCGGTTAAGCAGCGCGTGAATCACCTCAATTTCGCGTTGCCGATCTTCACCGGCGTCACCCAGCAGCATCACGTGCCCGGCCTTCAGCGACTCCTGCAACAGCACATGCGCCATTGAGGCCACAAAGGGATTCGCGATACTGGGCACTATCAGGCCAAAAGTCTTGGTGCTGCCGAGGGCCAGCGCACGCGCCACGCCGTTGGGGCGATAGCCGATGCGCTGAATGGCATCCAGCACACGTTGGCGCGTTTTTTCCGCCACCGGACGTGGACCATTATTGATGACGTAGCTCACCACGGCGACCGACGTTCCCGCCAGCCTGGCGACGTCGGCACGGGTGACACGTTGAGAAGATTGCTGTTTTGCCACGAGAAATTTTATCCTTAAAATTGTCGTCCATATCATCAGTCGCACCAGCGTAACGTAACGGCGCAGAGCAGGCTATGTGGTACAGGCAATATAATCGGCGATGCGGGCAGAAAAATAACGGGTAGTGCGAATAGCGGGATAAGAAGGCAGGTGCGACTGCCCTTCCCTGGGAAGCATTCCTTCTATGCGAAAGCCATCGCATTGCTTGTCTGAGCGCTGCACCGTCGGTAACGGATCCCCTGGTATTGGCTCTGTGTATTGCCTGTTGGCGGAGCCACAATCGCGACTCGAAAGGCCATGCCAGACAATCACTGACGCATGCAGCGTGGGTCGGACCAGCGCTGATGGCTTCACTTGCTCAGTGTATCTACGCGCGTAGATTATTCAAGAGATGAAAATAAATAATAAGGATTTCTTTACAGTCAGCCGCAGACAGAAGAGGCAATAGAGCGTTTTATCAACGTGATGCGCTACACTGCTGTTATCGGGCAAAGTGTAAGCGAATTTTATCGGCAACCGTACTTAACCTTTGTGTGAAATTTGCGCATATCCGACGCAGACTTTTTATCCTGCCGGGTCACAACGGCGTATTTGCCCGCTATGCTAGCCGCCCTGCCCGCCTGTTAATATGAGGACAACTGACATGGCTATTATTCTGATGCGTCACGGCAAGCCGGATCGACAATCTTCATCCCGACTGACGGCGCTGGCCATGGCGGAGTGGTGTGAGCAGTACGATTTGTCGCTGGTGTGCGATCTGCCGCCGGCGCGCAGTGAGATGATTGCCCGGCAGGCGGATTATGTCATCGTCAGCAGCCTGCCCAGAGCGCAATCGTCGCTGGAAAAGCTACAGATGCAGCCGCAGGAAATATCGCCGCTGTTTGCTGAGGTCGATCTGCCGATTATCGCCTTTCCGCGCTGGCGACTGCCGCCGTTTCTCTGGCTGTCGGTGCTGCGTGCGCTGTGGTTTTGCGGCGTCTCTGGCAGCGTGGAATCCTATCGTGACGCCAGCCAGCGCGCGCATCAGGCGGCGGATCGGCTGATTGAACGATCGCACTCTGGCACCGTGCTGCTGGTCGGCCACGGCATCATGAATAAGATGATCGCCCGTGAACTGCGCCGCCGCGGCTGGCAGGCGGAGAAACACGCCAGCAGTCGCCACTGGAGCACCGCCATCTACAATCAGCCTTTTATCTAAGCGTCGTGCCGCGCCTCGCTGAACCGGGCGCGTAGCCAGTAGATAAATTCGCTGACCGCCCGCGGCACCTGCGCTGCCCACGGGCGCACGATCCACAGCCGTTCGGCAAACACCTCCACCGGCCGCCATGTCGGCAACAGCTGCGTCAGTTGCTGCTGCTCCAGCGCCGCCTGTGCGCTGAAATCGGGCAGCAGCGCAATGCCCAGCCCCTGCAAAGCCGCATCGCGAATTGACTCACTGTTGTTGGTGGCGAACGGCCCGCTGACGTCAACCGCCAGTTTCTCCGCGGGATTGTCAGCACTGATAAAGCGCCAGCGAGGCGATTCATGGCCGCGCGGATAACAGAGGCACTGATGCTGCGCCAGCTCGGCTGGTGTTTGTGGCGTACCCTGTCGTTGCAGATAGGCGGGCGCGGCCACTAGCACGGCGCGGGTATCGCACAGCCGCTGGGCGACGTGTGTCTCCGGGATCTGCTCGCTGTGGCGGATCGCCAGATCAAACCCTTCACTGCTCAGTGACACCAGCCGATCGGACACCTCAAGCTGAATACGCACTTGCGGATGCAGCACCAGAAACGCGGTGATGTGGCTCACCAGCTGCTGACGCGCAAACGCCACCGGCGCGGTAATACGGATCACGCCGCGCAGCGGGCCAGCCTCATCGCGCACGCTGACAAAGCTGCGCGCGATATGGGCAAACGGCTCGCGCAGATCGTCCACCAGCTTTTCTCCCGCCGAGGTCAGCCGCACGCTGCGGGTGGTGCGCTGCACCAGCGGTACGCCCGCTGCCGCTTCCAGCTCGCGAATTTTCTGGCTCATCGCCGCTTTGGAAATATCCAGCCGTTCCGCCGCCCGGGTGAAACTGCCCTGCTCCGCCAGCATCACCAGCGCATGCAGATGAAACCACAGCGCATCCGCCTTAAGCTCTTTCATGGTTATTGTTCACTGTGGTGAATAATGATTTCAAGTATAGCGCTTTTTCTCCTCGCCCATCATTGCCAGAATGGTCGCCATCGCCTATCCCATCAGGAGCACACTATGCCGTTATTACAGTTCGATATTATTGAAGGCCGCAGCGAAGCGGAGATTAAAACGTTGCTGGATGCGGCCCACCGCGCGGTGCTGACCGCCTTTAAGGTGCCGCCGCGCGATCGTTATCAGATTGTTCATGAAAACCGCGCCAGCAATATGGTATTTCTGGATACCGGGCTGGGATTTTCCCGCAGCGATCGGCTGGTGATGGTGCGCGTGTTCACCAGCCCGCGCAGCGACGAGCAGAAGCAGCGGTTTATGGCAGAGCTGGCGCGCGAGTTGCAGGAGAACTGTGACATCACCGGAGAAGATCTGATGATCTCCTTTATCACCAATGAAAAAGGCGACTGGAGCTTTGCCCACGGTGTGGCGCAGTACGTTACCGGCGACCTGTAAGCTCATGCTGATAAAGCTAATAATGACAACGTTATTAATATGTTAGCTATTTGACAGCGCCCGACGCACCGGACACATTATCGCCTCCCCGTCATAATAAGGAGATAATGATGAGATTTACCGGTTATGTTTTTGCGTCGTTACTGTTGGTATCGCCCTGGGCGCTGGCCGATGAACATCCGGCCAGCGTGCGGCTGGAATCGCTGTTAAAAGCGGATAAATCATGGGATGGCACGCGCTATACGCACTATCCCAGCGGCCAGCCCGAACTGTCGGTGGTGAAAATCACCCTGCCACCGCACGCGTCGTTGCCCTGGCATCAGCATGAAGCGCCCAATGCCGCGTACGTGCTCTCCGGCGAATTAACCGTGGAGAAAAAAGCGGATGGTAAAAAACTGACCCTGAGAAAAGGCGAAGTGTTGCCTGAAATGGTCGGTGAGATCCATCGCGGGCACAGCGGTGCTGAGCCGGTTGAACTGATCGTTTTCTATGCCGGGCAGGCCGACGCGCCGTTATCCACCGCCGAATAGCCCATCCTGCGCGGGCGTTGGTCCGCGCATTCTGTTTCCCCGTAGTGCCATTCCCTTCTGCAGCCCGCCTTCATGCCACGTGACCAACGTTATAATTGCCACAGGGATAGGTTGCAGCACCATGACAGCCGCGCTAGATTTAGCCGCTATCCTTTCTGAGGATGAATCAATGCGCGATTACAGCGCGCGCTCAACGAGGTATCGACGTTGTCTGAGTTTATTTCTGTCATCCTTTTTATGGCATCGATTGTCATTTACAGCACCAAAGCCGGGCGAAACATTTTTTGGTTCATTCTCATCCTGATCATTCTGGGCCTGTTTGTGGTGCTGAACGCCACCCTGCTCGCCAGCAACTATTTTACCGGTGAAGGCATTACCGACGCGGTCATTTACACGCTGACCAACAGCATGACCGGCGCGGGCATCAGCAAATATGTGCTGCCGGGCATCGGCCTGTTTCTGGTGCTGTTTCTGATCTTCTGCCTGCTGTCGTGGATCCTGCGCCGTAAAAAGCACGCGCCGCATCGCTGGGGTTACAGCGTGCTGGCGGTGCTGCTGGCAGCATGCTCGATCAAAACTACGCCCGCTTTTCAGCAGGTTAGTGCGCTGATCGCCTCGCAGATTCGGCAGGGCAACTCCGACTTCAGCACCTGGTATCAGGTGCCGAAAAAAACCCTCGCCGGGCCGAAGCTCAACGTGGTCTATATCTACGGAGAGAGCCTCGAACGCACCTATTTTAATGCGCAGACCTTTCCTGGCCTGGCGCCGGAACTCAGCCGCTTGAAAGATCAGAGCCTTGATTTCAGCGCCACCGAGCAGCTGCCCGGCACCGATTACACCATTGCGGGCATGGTCGCTTCGCAGTGCGGCATTCCGCTGTTTGCGCCTTTTGATGGCAACGCTTCTGCCGCGCTGTCGACCTTCTATCCGCAGAACATCTGCCTCGGCGATATTCTCAAAGCCTCCGGCTATGAAAACGTCTTTATGCAGGGCGCCGACCTGCGTTTCAGCGGCAAAGATGTGTTCCTGAAGTCCCACGGTTTTGACCAGATGTTTGGCGCGCAGGAGCTGAAATCGTTGGTTGCCGATCCGACTTACCGCAACACCTGGGGCTTTTACGACGATACCGTGCTTAATGAGGTGTTTGAAAAATATCAGGCGCTCTCTGCCGCCGGTAAGCCGTTTGCCCTGTTCGCCTTAACGGTGGACACGCATCATCCCGATGGTTTTATCTCCCGTACCTGCCAGCGCAAAAGCTACAGCTACGAAGGCAAGCCCAACCAGTCGTTCAGCGCCGTGGCGTGCAGTCAGGAGCACGTGGCGCACCTGATCGAGCGCATCATGGCGTCGCCGAGTTTTAAAAACACGGTGATTGTCGTCACCTCCGATCACCTGGCGATGAACAACACCGCGCATCGCTATCTGATGAAGCAGCCGCGTCACGATCTGTTCTTTGTGATTCGCGGTGATAAGCCGGAGCAGCGCGTTATCGACGTGCCGCGCAGCACGCTGGATAACGGCGCTACCCTGCTCGATATTCTCGGCGGCGATAACTTTATCGGCCTTGGCCGCAGCAGCCTGTCGAGCCAGTCGCTCTCTGCGCAGTTCCCGGACCTGAAAACCAAAATCAACAGCTGGAAGCACGACATTATTCAGCTGTGGAACTTCCCAAAAAGCATCGATGCTTACCGCATCGATAAAGCGGATAACAGCATCAGCTTTTCCGGCTCGCGCTTTAAGCTGCCGATTCTGCTGCGCGTTTCGCCGAATAAAGTGGAGCCGCTGCCGGAAGGCGAATATGCCGAACCACTGCGTTATCAGCTGGCGAAATTTACGCCTGAGCAAAAGTTTGTCTGGATCGATCGCTGCTACAAAATGGCGCGGATGTGGGATGCGGCGCTGGCGCTGAGTACCGATATCTGCGTGGCCAACGGCCAGATGGGCAGCCAGCCGCAGGTGCTGCGCGTGCCGCAGGATAAATATGACGGCAACATTCGCTTTGGGACGTCGCCGCTTAACGATAAGCAGTATCAGCAGAACGTTGAGCAGCTGCGAATCGCCGATAATGACATTCGCTATCACGCGGACAGCTTCCTGTTTGCGGTGCCCGGCGCGCCCGATATTGTGCGTCGCTATGAGGGCGTATCGCGTCATGAAGCGTGGGGGCGCTGGTCGAACGCCAATCTCGCGCCGCAGGTGAAGATTGAGTATGTCGAGCCGCTGCCTGCGCGCTTTGATTTGACCATTACCGCGCGGGCTTTCGGCCCTAACGCGCACCGGCCGATTCCGGTGAAAGTGGGCGATCAACAGCAGACGTTAATGCTTAGCCATGAGAACAGTACCACTACGCTGCACTTCACCAATCCTGGCGGCAGCAACAGCGTCATTCTGGCGCCGCCGGAGCCGGAGCTGTCGAACGTCGGCAACATCGCCGGCTTCGATCCACGCAGGCTCGGCATCGGCATGGTGGAGATCAAAATCACGCCGACGCCGTAAACGTCACCCACAAAAAGGCTGCCGCGCGCAGCCTTTTTTTATTCAGGCGTTGTTCACTTCCTCACGCAAGGTTTCCAGACGCTGGCGCTGCTGACCGTCGGCGCTGAAATTGTCGGCGGCCAGCCAGCGCTGCAACGCAGATTTTACGCGTGGCCATTCGCCATCAATAATGGAAAACCAGGCGGTATCACGATTGCGGCCTTTATAGACCACCACCTGACGGAACACCCCTTCCGGCTGAAAACCGAGACGCAGCGCGGCCGCTTTTGATGGCGCGTTGCAGTTGTCGCATTTCCATTCATAACGTCGATAGCCCAGCTGCTCAATGGCGTACTGCATCAGCAGAAAGTGCGCTTCAGTAGCCGCCGTGCTGCGGCGTAACAGCCGGGAAAACGTGACATGGCCGACTTCAACCACACCGTTCTACGCATCAATACGCATCAGCGCCAGCGTGCCGGTGGGCTGGCCGCTACTGAGATCGATAACGGTAAAATGCAGCGGATCGCGGCTCGCCTCCATGTTGCGCGCATGCGCGAGGTAGTCCGCCTCGTCGGCAAAGGGGCCAGTCAACATCCACGTCCAGTCCTCACCGTTGGGCGCCAGCTGCCACGCCTGATACAGCGCCCGCCCGTGAGCTTCCGCACTGAACGGCTCCAGCTGACAGGTGCGGCCCAAAAGCGTAACCCGCTGTGGCAGCGCCCGCGGCTGCCATTCCGGCAGTGGAAAACCCACCGGCTGCTGATAGTGATTCAGATGTTGCGTCATGGGGTGTCCTGTTGATGGTTAACGTTATTGCCGTAGTGAGGCTGGCTTACCCTGCCGCGATATTCCATACGTTCCGCCTCTTTTATAAACCGATTCTGCCAGCTATCACAATGCCAGCACGCTACGCCCGCTATTTCTTCGGTTATAAACCGTTAGCGATAACATCATCCGCGATGATTCCCGTAATTGACCTGCGGAATTTTCTGTAGTCCACTGATAGCGTAAATCCCCTATTTCGCGCAGTTCATTCAGGGAAGCAAATAACGCTTTCGATCTCTATTTTACCGCCCTTGCATGGATGCGCTCTGCTGAGAAAAGGACAATCATGGCAATCTTAATACCTAAGCTAAATAGTTTCCCTGCGTACGTAACAGCAGGCGAACGACGCGTGGCCAGGCGGCTTGAATCGGATCTGGAAGAACAGTGTTTGTGCTGGTATGACATTGCGGTTGGATCGAAGCGTCGTTATCCCGACTTCATCGTGTTAAATCCTGAACGCGGATTGCTATTTCTTGAGGTCAAAGACTGGAAAATAGACAATATTCACGCATTAACTCATAAAGAAGTCGAATATCGCTGTGAGTCCGGCATAAAGACATTTTGTAATCCCGTTGAGCAGGCACGCCAGGGGGCTTATGCCGCGCTAAAATTACTGGAACAGGATGCGGCGTTACAACAACAGCATGGCGCCCATCAGGGTAAATTGAGTTTCCCCTATGGCTATGGTGTCATTCTCAGTAATATTACCCGCAAACAACTTGATGCCGTACTTATTACCGATGAGCAGAAAGCGATTCTGCCGCCCGAATTAGTTATCTGCAAAGATGATATTAAAGAATCCGTGTCAGCGGAAACACTGCAAAATAAACTGTGGGCCATGCTGCGCTATCGGTTAGCAGAACCGCTGAGTGGCGAAAAAATTGACCGTATACGCTGGCATTTTTATCCTGAAATTCGGATAGACAGCAAGCAGTTGTCGCTTTTCCCAACCGAGAATGACCAGCCCTCGCCATCAGATCTGCCGGTGGCACTGCCTGATATTTTAAAAATCATGGATCCTCAGCAGGAAATTCTGGCAAGGAGTTTAGGTGAAGGCCATCGTGTAATTCATGGCGTAGCCGGTTCGGGAAAAACGCTGATTCTGATTTACCGCTGCATTCACCTGGCCGAAGTCCTCACGCAACCTGTGTTGGTTATCTGCTATAACATCTCGCTTGCGGCAATCCTTAAAAGCCGTATTAAGCAGCATGGGCTGGAGGAGAAGGTACAGGTATACAACTTTCATTCATGGTGTTCATACCAGCTCAGAAAACATACTCTTTCAAAACTGAACACATCAGAAAATACGTATGATGACCTCTTCCGCTCTGTAGAACACTATATTAACGAAGAGAAGATTGCCTCTGAGCAATATGGCGCGGTATTGATTGATGAGGGTCACGATTTACGCGCAGAATGGCTGAACGTACTAACTAAAATGACCAATGAACGCAGCGGCTCTTTGCTATTTATGTATGATGATGCCCAATCTATTTATAATAAGAGAGAAAACCTTGGCTTTTCATTAGCCAGCGTCGGTATTCAGGCGCAGGGTCGCACCACAATTCTTAAACTTAATTACCGCAACTCTCAGCAAATATTACATTTCTCGCGAAACTTTTTGCAGAGAGCATTCGATTCAACCAGCCAGCATAAAACTGAAGTTTTGCAACCTGAGTCAGCGGGTACGTATGGTCCTGAACCGGAAATCCAGCGGGTTGATAAACTGGCAGCAGAAGCCAGACAGGTACTGGAGTGGCTTGATCATCAACGTAATCAGGGATTGCGCTGGAAGGATATCGCTATTCTCTGTCCCCTGGCTAAAACGGGAAAATACTTTTGCAGCGTATTGAAAAGCCGGGATATCCCCTATTTCTTTTATGAAAAACCCGAAGATAAGAGATTGTATGATCCCCAGGATGACCGGCTACCCTTATTTGTTATTCCGAGCAGTAAAGGACTGGAGTTTCATTCCGTCGCGGTAGTTAACAGCAGTGAAATGGACTATGTGAAAAGCGATATTAATGAAGCAGCAAAAAAACTATATGTCGCTTTCACGCGCGCCACGCATCAGCTTTTGGTGACATTGCATCAGGACAATGCGCTAGCCGATCTGATTACGGCAAAATAGCCCTATGATAAATAAGCCGCTACGCGCGGCTTATTTATTGTTGAGAATGGTCGTTAACTGTAAGCCCGACACAGCGTGCCGGTGTTGGTTAATGTCCAGTTTTGGGTGGCAGCAGGAATAAAAGCGGACTGACCGGTTTGTAGCGTCAGCGTTTCACCTGCGGGATGGGTCAGCGTCGCGCTCCCGGTCATCACCAACACGATTTCGGCGCTGCGGGTCTGCATCGGCAGCGCCTCATTGGCGTTTAAGACGGTGAAATGAAAATCGTCTACCGGGATGGGATAATGCGCCTGCCCTTCCTGCCACTCTGGTGCCATCAGCAGCGACGTGTGGCTGATGGGTGAAAACGTGGTGCAGGCAATCAGCTCCTCAACATTGATTTTCTTATCGGTGAGCCCGGCGCGCAGCACATTATCAGAGCTGGCCATGATCTCAACGGCGGTACCCTGCACATAAGCATGCAGCGTCCCCGGATAAAGAAACATCGCTTCGCCCGGCTGTAACGTTATGCAGTGAAGATAGAGCGGTGCCAGAACCCCTGCATCATGTGGATAATGTTGATAAAGCTGCTGGATCACCGCCATGAGCGCGTCATCAAACGGGGCGCTGACGACCCGCTTAAGCGCCGCAGCTTTAGCGTCCGCGGAGAGTTGCATTAGCGTACTAAAAAACACCTTCAGTCCGACAGCATCAGGCTGCTGCGCCAGCGCATCCACAGCAGGGCTTAACGCAGTCACAGCCAGCAGGCGAAAATTCTTCACAATATCTGCGATGTCGCGAAAGCCATTCATGGCGATAAACGGTGTGATGGCGTAGACCAGTTCAGGCTTATGGTTGGCGTCGTTGTAATCCGGTATATCCTCATTAGCCCGCAAGGCACGTGCATAGCCCGCTTCCGCCTGCGCTTTCTGCGGATGCACCTGAATTGACAACGCCCGATCGGCAGCGAGAATTTTCATTAAATAGGGCAGATCGCCAAAGCGAGCGGCAGTCTCAGCACCGAGCATCC
The DNA here is from genome assembly GCF_051851875.1 of Duffyella sp. Ts4. Taxonomy (NCBI): domain Bacteria; kingdom Pseudomonadati; phylum Pseudomonadota; class Gammaproteobacteria; order Enterobacterales; family Erwiniaceae; genus Duffyella; species Duffyella sp. Ts4. Next base: position 250,373 of record NZ_JBLYPN010000005.1, read on the forward strand.
CCTTTCTGTCGCGGGCAATCAGTTCAGAAAGCGCCAGCGGCGTGCCGTTATCCATTACCTGCGACATGCCAGCAGGATGTACGCCCATCCACAGTTCCGCCTGCGGTTGTGCATCGGGATTAGGCACATGAAAGCGCTGATGCAACACGCTGCGGCTTCCCCAGGGATAAGGCTTCACCTCATTGGACAAAGGATAAAAAAAGTGATGGCTCACGCGAAACGCCCCTCACAGCTAAACTGATTGTTTTCGGCAAGCGCCTTGAACCACAGGCCGTTGCGTTTGATCTGGCGTTCTCCGGTGGTTAAATCGAGACGGTAAAAGCCGTAGCGGCGCTTGAAGGAGTTGATCCACGACCAGTTGTCGATAAACGTCCACTGATGTACGCCAAAACAGTTGGCACCCTCGGCAATCGCCCGATGTAACTGCACCAGATGTTCTTCCATCAAGCCGATGCGAAAACCGTCATCGATGATGCCGTCTGCCTGTACCGGCCCTTCCGATGCCAGATCCATCGCAATGCCGATCTCAGCGAGATACCACTTTATATTGCCGTAATTGTCGCGAATATTAGCCGCAATGTCGTAAATGGCCTGTGGCAGAATTTCGTTGTTATCGCGGTAGGGATTAAACCGTCCGTCAGGATCGACATAGTTTTCGAAATAAACATCCGGTGAGAAGTAATCCAGCGTATAAGGCGTTTCACGCGCTTTGACTCGCCGCGGGACGTAATAATTCACGCCAAGGAAATCAATGCGCGAATCGGTTATCCGTTTCACATCGGCCGGGTTGACCTCAGGCAGGCAGTGATGCTCTGCCAGCAGCGAACAAAGCTCCGCGGGAAACTGATGCTTTACCAGCGGATCAAGGAAGCTACGGTTAAAGAATAAGTCGGCATACCAGGCCGCTTTTTTATCTTCTGCTGATGCACTGCGCGTATAGGTTGGCGTCAGGTTGAGTACAATACCGATCTCACCGCCACATTGCATTTCACGATAACATTCAATGGCTTTGGCATGCGCCAGCATAATATTGAAGGCCACCTGAGCCGCCAGCTTGCCATCTTTCTTGCAGGGATAGTGAAAGTCATAAAGATAGCCGCCTTCAACCGGCACGATCGGTTCATTGAAGGTGGTCCAGTATTTGATTTTGTGGCCGAAGAGGCGAAACGCGGTAGCGGCAAAACGGGCAAAAAGATCGGTAACATGCACTGACTCAAAACCGCCATAACGCTGTTGCAGCTCGTCGGGCATATCAAAGTGATAAAGATTGATCATCGGCTCAATGCCGTTAGCGATCATCTCATCAAAATAGGCGTGATAGAAACGCACCGCATCCTGATTGGGCTCGCCGGTTTCCAGATCGTCAATCAGCCGTGACCACTGGATTGACGTACGAAACGAGTTCAGGCCGATGTTTTTCATCAGCGCGACATCTTCTTTATATTTGTGCAGCGTTTCGCACACTTTCTCCGGGCCGATCTGCTCAAAAAAGCGATCGGGTTGGCTGGCATACCAGCTATCCCAGATTGATGCATGCGGTTTGCCATCGGCGCCTTCGGTCTGGGGTCCGGAAGCCGCTGCTCCCCAAAAAAAGTGGTCCGGAAATGCATATGTGGTCATAGAACCTCCTGAAGCGTGAAAAAAGTGATGCGTACCGCCATCAGGCGGTAACCCGCATCGATTTAATGAAAATGAATCCCCAGTCACCGGCATAGTTGCCAAGGGTGATGCTGTTTTTCCCCTGCCTGAGAGAGACACGCAGCGTCATCTGCTCGTTGCTTCCGGGAAACTCAATCTGCAACGGTTTATCCCCATTGATCTGCAATGAATTTTTCTTGCTGCCCCATTTACCATTCACGTGCAGATGCAGCAAAAACTCACCTTCCCACGGCGCCTCAATCTGCCAGCTAACCCGATCGCCTGCGTTAGCAAAAGGCCCGAGAAAACCATCCTCTGTTATCGCCAGCGGCGTTTCTGCGCCTGCAGATGGCGTCACCGTTCCCTGCTGCACACCCAGCACGCCGCTGTCGAAATGGCAGAAGTCAGCGGGTGGCGGTGCGTTAGCCGGTGTGACGGTAACAGCAATATTTTTACTGCTTTGCAGCAGGCCATCATCGGCGGTGAACGTCAGTTGATAGGAGCCGGGTTGGGTAAACCAGACGCGGGTATCGGCGTTGTTCGCCTGACAAAAATGCACATGTTGGTTGCCGCCATTGCTCCAGGTACCTGTCACCTGACGAGTGGGTAAATGGTCATCCTGCCAGCTGGCCGCCAGGCTCAATCCGCGGTTCTGCGCAACGGCGGCGCGATCGGCTAACGTAACCTGCGGTGCCTGATTACGCTGAGTGTGGGTGACGTGAATAACGTTCGAAGGAGGCGAGATACCGGATTCATTTTTTGCCAGCACACGGTAGTAATAGGTTTGCCCTAACTTCAGTGAGGTGTAATCGTCGCTGAACAGGTTCATCGTGGCGGGATCCCACGCCTGAACGCCGTCTGAAATATCACGCCCCACCGTTTGCCAGGGGCCTTCTGGCGCGGCAGCACGTTCAACGTCGTAGCGTCGGCCCACCGCAGCGCCCATCCAGTTAAGAGCAAAGGGTGATGAGGCTTGTCGCAGTAATGGCGCTTCCGGCACTGGCAGCGCGGGCACCTTATCTTTGCCATCCATTTGGGCCGCGGCGTGGCGGACCAACTCCACCACCGCCATCTCCTGATTAGCGTCGCCCTCTACCGGAAATCCTGGTAAGTGGTAGCTGTAATGGCCGGTATATTCCTTATGCCAGTAAAAACCGCCGTTGTGACGATGACCGCGGAATCCCCAAACCAAACCGCCCGCGGCTTTCGCCCCGTTAACATCGGTATGCACAAGGGCCTGCATGATGCTATTCAGCGCGCGGCTATCAAGCAGGCCAAACTCGCCGACCAGATAGACCTTTTTGCCGCCAATCGCCTGCAAATCCTTTTTAACCTGGTCGGGATCATTATTTCCGGCGTTGGTGTAGTAATGGTTGCTGACGATATCAACATTGGGATCCGCCAGTGCAAAAGCGTTAATTTTCTTATAGGTGCCGTCTATCACCAGCTGATGCGGTGCCAGTTGCTTGATTAACGCGGCGGTCTGCTGAAGAAACTCAGCATTGGTCTCCTCCAGCTCATTGCCTGTCTCCCAGGCCATAATGGCTTTTTCATCCGCATAACGCCGCCCGGTGAGCGTATTCGTACGGGTAATAATCTGGCGAATCAGCTGCTGATAAGCGTGATAGGTTTTGCTCTGTACGCGATAAAAGTCGTCTGGCTGCTCGTGGTAGAACGCCGCCAGCTGTTCGCGACCTCCCCACCATGCCCAGTGATCGATAAAAGGCACAATCAGGCGCAGGCCTTGTTTATCCGCCTCGGCAATCATGTTGTCATAGATTTTCATCGCCTTTTCGTTCAGGCGCGGCATGCCGTCCGGGGTTGCCGGTGTCAGAATATGCGTCTCTCGTCCGCAGGCCGCATCATTCTCCTGCTGCACGGAGAAAACGTAGACGCGTTGCGCTTTGGCGCCGGTTTGTACCTGAGCGCTGATCCAGTTCGCCTGCTCCTCTGCCGTTGGCCAGGCAAAATATTGTCCCCAGCCGCGTGGGTCGGCTTTACAGACGCCACGCGCATCATCTTCAATACGATGTAATTCCGGCGCATGGATACCGGCAAAGCGGAAAAGCTGTGACCCATCCATGAGTTGTGCCCCCTGGCGCGTAATGAAGTGCGCAAAATGGGAGGGTTCAGCTGCCTGAGCAACGCTGCCGCTTAGCATATTCATCAGTACCAGAAGCAGCGTGTTTTTCGCGAATATATTCATCATGCCTCTCCTCAGAACCAGACTTCGCCCTGGATGCCAACGTTAAGGGTGTCGCTTTTGCCACTGCGGCTATAACCACCCGAGCCGATAGTGTTGGTGCTCCAGTCATAGTTGCCGTCCAGCGCATCAGAGACGCCTTTATCCCATTTTGCCCAGGTGGCATAGAGACGAAGCTGCGGGCGGCTCCAGTAGCCGGAGTCAAATGTCAGCGTCGGTGCCACGGTAACTTTAGTCAGTCCGCCCTTGCCTTTTCCCTCCACACCTTTGTAGTTTTTGTCATCGAGGTACTCGTAGCCCACCTCATATTGCATGGCGAAGTTTTTGGTAATCTGCTGATACGGGCGTACGCCCGCCACCCAACTGGTGCGGCCCCATCCTTCGCTGTCGCTGCTCCACCAACGGTAATTTTTATCCTGCTGGTAATAGGCGAAAGTTGAGACTTCCCAGCCGTTATCCAGCGCGGCAAGCCCATCCAGAATGAGTCTCCAGGACTGCGTATCATCCAGATTGGCCCATCCCCAACCGTTCTTACCCAATGAATCGCCCGCAGCCAGGCCTCGCCCATACTGCACAACAAACCGGGAGGAGCCGCCCAAAACGCCATAAAAGCCATCGAAGTTATAAACGCCGGTGAGGCCATAGCCTTTCTCGGCGGCGTCGGCGTGGAGTTCACTGTTATTCATGTGATGGGCAATGAGCTGCAGGTCGACGGGTGAACCGGCAATCTTTTTCAGCCAGACATTGAGCGAATAGTCATCCGGATAGCCCTGATCGCCACGATCTACGGGATAGGCTTTGGTTTCATCGGTTGGAGTGAACGCATAAACACCGGCATCAAGCTGTGCGAAGCCAAGATCGAGCTTGTCAAAGCCACCCCCTGTACCGTTGTATTGAATATATTCCCAGTCAAACTGATGGCTTGAGGTGTTTGAACTGCTATAGCGCTTGCCGCCCCAGAAGGTGACATCCGGTGCAAAATCAAGGTTGCTCAGTTCGACATAGCCTTCGCGAAACTGTACTGGCTTGTCATCGTCATCAAGGCAGTTCCAGTCAGAGGTGCATTTGCTTTGATGAGTGATATTGGCCTGAATTTTTGCCACTACGCCGGAATCAGACGTCAGCATCACCTGAGGAATCAGTTCGATCTTGGTGTCATCTTCATTGCCCAGACGGAATTTTCCGTCAGGCATCAACCCCACGGAATTGACGCGATTGCCGTCACTGTTTGCCAGGATGCCGGAACGCATATAGCCGTGCAGGGTGAAATCATATTTTTCGGCATGGGTAACGCCACTGGTGGCAGAGGCGAGCAGTAAAGTCAGAGGTAAAGCTGGATGAACGCGTTTCATGTTTTCCCTTTTTATTGTCATAAGCGAAGAGCGTCTGTAGGGCGCGAGGGAAATTTACGGTTGAAAAATGGAAATGTACATCCATTGATGGAAAGCGCTTTCCATAATTACCGGATTGAATCACAAAATAATAAATTCTGCATGCGTAATCGTGATCGGGATCGCTTTCTGAAAGGGCTAAAGGTCATGCGCCAGCGGAGGAATGACGCTGGCGGTGCAGGAGAGATGATAAAACGCTAATTTTTTTCCCGCTCGATGAGCTGAAGTTCATAGACCCGAAAGAACGGACGGTAAATCATCCAGGCATTGAAAAAGGCGAACAGAGACATAAACATATTTTTCCAGCTGCCGTTAGCTGACCAGGCTGCTCCCAGCGGCGCGGGCATTGACCAGGGCAGCATCGCCACCACGCGATCGAGAATACCGAGGTGTGTCAAATACCAGGCGATGCAAGCATTGATCGCAGGGACAGCAATAAACGGCACCAGGAACAAAGGGTTAAGAATAATCGGGAAGCCAAACAGCAGCGGTTCATTGATGTTGAAGAGTGACGGTACCAGGCCAATTTTACCGACACTTTTCAGCTGACGCGAACGACTGCGTAACGCCATAAAAACCAGCGGTAAGGTCGAGCCAATACCGCCGATAAGCAGATAAAAATCCCAGAATCCCTGTAGATAAATATGCGGCGGCGCACTGTTTTGCGCCAGCGCCTGCTGATTTTCAAACAGGTAAGTCATCCAGAACGGGTTCATGATGCCGGTGATAATCAGCGCGCCATGAATACCGATAAACCAGAGCAGATGGCAAAGCAGCAATGAAATAAGCAGCGCGGTCAGCGTATCTGAAGCAACGATCAATGGCCGTAGCGCTTCGCTGATTAAATCAGGAAGAATCAGCCCGGTGCTGCTTTTCACCGCCGCATTGATCAACGTTATCGACAGCATAATTGCCAGCAGCGGCACCAGCAGCTGAAAGCCGTTGCGGGTCATCACTGGCACCTCATCCGGCAGGCGAATGCACCACCCTCTGTGGTAAAACAGCCGGATCACTTCAATGGTAAAAAAGCTGGATATCAGCGCGCTGAAGATACCCATTCCGCCAAGAAAAAGATTAGTTCCGCTGCTCTCTTTAAAGCCGATAAACAGCAGGAATGCCAGGCATCCGGTCAGGCCGGAAAGGCGCTCCGGTAGCCGATACTGTTTGGCAAGGCTGGCGCTGGCACCAAAAGCGATAATCAACGCCACTAAACCCACCGTAATGTTAAAGGTTGGCAACAGCATCGGGCGGATTGCCAGATAGAGCGCGCTGTACCAGGCCGTTGGTTCAAGCGAGAACGGCGGGAAAATCAGCGGCACCATCAGGCTGCCAATGATCACAAAAGGCATCGCCAGCCCAAAGCTGTCGCGCATCGCGGTAATGTGCTGATTACGGGTAAGCAGATTTGCCAGAGGCGTTACCCGCTGTTCAATCAGCGTAACGGCAACATTCATAAACTGAATGTTCATGTGAAACCTATAAAGGACAGTGATGTGCAGCGATCATCCCCCACATTTACGCAAAGTAAAAGCCTGCTGCAGGTGATCGCTCTCACAATTAGTATATCCAGCGATGGAAAGCGCTTTCCGTTTTAAATCCATCTGACTATAGTCCGCGGAGTATTCTTTCTCAGACTGGAGTTTCCGATGAAAAAAATCATGTTGTGCTGTTCCGCAGGAATGTCCACCAGCCTGCTGGTGAAAAAAATGCTCGACGAGGCAGCGAAACGCGGTCTTGAGGTTGAAATTAAAGCGTTTGGCGTTGCCGAATTTGAACAGCAGGTGGGTCAGTATCAGGTAGTGCTGCTTGGGCCGCAGGTTAAGTACATGCAGAAGGATTTACAGAGCAAAGCCGACGCTTACGGCATACGGGTTGAGCCGATCAATATGATGGATTACGGCATGCAAAAAGGCGCGGCGGTGTTGGATTTTGCCCTCTCACTCATTGAAAATAATCAATAAGGGATAAACCATGAGCTCTCTGTACCTGAAACTCATGAGCGTGATTGAAAACCACATCACGCCGCTCGCCGGTGCCGTTGGCCAGCAAAAATATGTCACTTCTATTCGTGACGGCTTTATTCTGGCCCTGCCATTTATGATCGTCGGCTCTTTTATGCTGGTGTTTATCTTTCCTCCCTTTGCGCCCGATACGCATTGGGGATTTGCACGCGCATGGCTGCAGTTTTCGCTTGATCACCGTGAAAGCCTGATGCTGCCCTATAACTTCAGCATGGGCATCATGACCATATTTATTTCTGTCGGCGTAGCGGCCAGCCTGGCGCGGCATCACGCACTCGACCCGCTGACCTCCGGCATGCTGTCGTTGATGGGTTTTCTGCTCATCGCGGCGCCATTGAAAGATGACCACATCTCCGTGGCCTACTTTTCTGGTCAGGGCATCTTTACTGCGCTGCTGGTGGCAATTTATACCACTGAGCTTTATGCCTTTTTCCGCCGCCACAACATCACCATTCGTCTGCCGCCGGAAGTGCCGACTGGCGTGGCACGCTCGTTTGAAATTTTGATCCCGGTGCTGGCGGTGGTTCTGACGCTCCATCCGTTGAACCTGTTCATTGAATCGCAGCTTGGCATGATTATTCCGGAGGCGATCATGTCGCTGGTCAAACCACTGGTCGCCGCCTCCGATACCCTGCCAGCCATTCTGCTGTCTGTATTGGTATGCCAAATTTTATGGTTTGCCGGCATTCACGGTGCACTGATTGTCACCGGCATTATGAATCCTTTCTGGATGGCGAACCTGTCGGTGAATCAGGCGGCCATGGCCGCGGGAAGCGTCATTCCACATATTTATGTGCAGGGTTTCTGGGATCACTATCTGCTGATTGGCGGTGTGGGTTCCACGCTGCCGCTGGCGCTGCTGCTGATGCGAAGCAAAGCGGTTCACCTGCGCACCATTGGTCGAATGGGCGTGGTGCCGGGCTTGTTCAATATCAATGAACCGATTCTGTTTGGCGCCCCGGTGATCATGAACCCGCTGTTTTTTATTCCGTTCGTGCTGGTACCGATGCTCAATGCAACGCTGGCCTGGTTTGCACTCGATTTAGGCTGGGTTGCGCGCGTGGTGTCGCTGACACCCTGGACCACACCCGCACCGATTGGTGCCTCCTGGGCAGCAAACTGGGCATTCAGCCCGGTGATCATGTGCCTGATCTGTATGGGCACCGCCATCATCATGTATTACCCCTTCTTCAAAGCTTTTGAAAAACAGTTGCTGGCTCAGGAGAGCAGCGACGCTTCGGCACCCGCCGTGGTTGGCCAGTCTGAAACCGCATGACAGTCAGAGGAAATTATGGATTTAGAAGAACAAGTGATGGGCATCATTATTAATGCTGGTCAGTCGCGCAGCCTTTGTTATGAAGCGCTGCGCAGCGCTAAAGCAGGTGATTTCAGTGAGGCCGATGCAAAAATGCATGAAGCACAGCATTACGCTCGTGAGGCGCATCTTGTGCAAACTCAGCTGATTGAAGCCGACGAAGGCGAAGGCAAAACGAAGATGACGCTCATCATGGTCCATGCGCAGGATCACCTGATGACGTCGATACTGGCGAAAGAACTGGTGACAGAACTGATCGACCTGTATCGCCGCCATTAACCGTTGTGCCTGTTTTGAGAGGCGATGCCCGCCTCTCTTTTTTATGAGGATAATTATGCTTCACCTTGGCCTTGATATTGGCGGCACAAAAATGGAAGCGGTGCTGCTTGACGATGCGGGTCGTGTACGCCTGCGCGAACGTCGTCCCACCAACAAAGCGAGCTATCAGGAATTTATCGATAACCTGGTGTCGATGATCGATGGCATCCGCCCCTCTGCGCCAGACGGGTTTACGCTTGGCATCGGCTTGCCGGGGGCGATCGATCCCCGTAGCGGGCTGATCAAAAACTGCAATTGCCTGGTATTAAACGGCGAAAATCTGCAGGCCACGCTGGCGCAGCGCACAGGCCAGCCGATATTCCTTGCCAATGATGCTGACTGTTTTGCGCTCTCCGAAGCGATAGACGGCGCAGGTGCTGGCTATCCCACGGTGTTCGGCGTCATTGTGGGTACCGGCTGCGGTGGCGGCGTGGTCGTCAATGGACAACTGCTCAGTGGCCCGAACGCCATCGCAGGTGAATGGGGGCATAATCCGTTACCGGCGTGGGATTCGGCTACAGACGGCCCCGCGCAACCTTGTTATTGCGGCCGTGAAAACTGTATTGAGCGTTTTATCTCCGGCACCGGATTCAGTCAGCGTTTCAACCTGACACAGCATGCCGAACTGGATGCCCAGGCGATTCTCGCTGCGGCCGCCGATCATGACGCCGCTGCGCTGGCGCACTATCAACATTTTATCGATGCTTTTGCCCGCAGCCTGGCGAGCGTTATTAACATTCTCGATCCGCATGTCATTGTTCTGGGCGGCGGTTTGTCTAACGTCGAAAGTCTGTATAGCGACCTGCCAACAGCCATTGAAAAATATCTTTTTTCAGCGGAATGCCGAACTGCCATCGTCAAAGCAAAATATGGTGATTCCAGTGGCGTACGCGGCGCAGCATGGCTGCCAACGCTTTCCAAAAAGCGCGCCGAGGCGCAGTCTGGCTGAGCAATTCCTGTGCGTGTTTATGTTACTATAAGGACAAAATCGCAATTCAGACGACACCATGCCTACCATTGATGATGTTTCAAGATTAGCCAATGTTTCCCGGGCCACCGTTTCGCGTGTGCTGACCGGAACACGCGGCGTACGCGACGAAAGTCGGGAAGCGGTATTACGCGCGGTAGAGGAATTGAACTATCGCCCGAGTTTTGCCGCACAAAATCTGGCGAGTAATAGCTCAAGCTACGTCGGCATGGTGTTGCCTGCTAATGAAACCGCGCTGAGCGCAACCTTGTTGCCCCAGTTTTCGCTGGCCATGCAGTCGCTGAATAAATCTCTTCTTATTCGGTATGTTAACGCGGAAGCTGATTATCAATCAGCTATTGAAGATCTGCAGCATCAATGTGTTGCAGTCGTCACGCTGGGACAGCACTCCGCCGATATGGCCAGCAACGTTATCGTTTTTGATGAGTTTTCAGCGACTGAACAGGCGGGCGGTTATAACTACGCCTTCGCCACCGAAAGTGCCTGCCGCTATTTGCTGGGTAAAGGGCATCGCAGCATCGCGCTGCTGATTGACGGCGAAGACGATCTGGCCAGCCAGCAGATGGTGGAAGGCTATCGCAGTGTGCTACAAAACTATTCTCTGCCTTTCAACCGGCAGCTTATGGTCAAAGCCAATAACAATATTGAGCAAGCTCTGCTGACGCTTATCAACAGCTTTACGCAATATACGGCGATTATTGCCAGACGCGACTGCCAAGCCGCAGAGGCGATGCGCTTATTACGTGAATTTAATATCGCGGTGCCACAGGAAGTGTCACTGGTCAGCCTCGAAGATTCTCCGCTGGCTTCCCTGCTCTATCCGCCGCTGACCTGCATCGCCTATCCCACCGATCAGCTACTTGAACGCTGTGTGCAACGAATCCGCGCGCTGATTGACGGTCGCACGCTATTTGAAACGGAAAGCCGTACTTTTACCGGCCGTCTGGTTGCCCGCGCTTCCGTATCTGAAATGAGCTAACGTAACGCCCTTATGTTACAGGCCATGCTGAGCATGCATTGGCCTGAAAGGTTACACGTTCAAAGAAGGATGGACGTTAGTAGTGATAGATCAGATTAGCGGCGACAGCCCGCTTCAGCCGCATAGCCAATGAAAAAGTAAAACAGGATTTTCAGGCACAAAAAAAGCCACCCTTGGGTGACTTATTTGCTTTCCGTGGTGCCGAAGGCCGGACTCGAACCGGCACATCTTTCGATGGTTGATTTTGAATCAACTGCGTCTACCGATTTCGCCACTTCGGCACGAAGAGTTATGCGGAAAACGTTGGGGATTATACCGTTACCCGCCAACTGCGCAAGTGTAAACCATCGGCCAGTGCGCCAAGTGCTGAAAAAATCACCTTAAGCGATTTTGTTTCGGCGACAGCACAACTGTGGCTGCCCATCTGCACTAGCGCAGAAGCGACTCAAACTCAGCTCAAACCCAACTCAACCTCATTTCAGATGCCCATCAAATACAATAAAGCCAGCCTTGCGGCTGGCTTTATCGAGGGTGCTGATGCGGTGAAAAGCACTACATGTTGTCAAAGAGATGACGCACTTTTCACACCGGCTTAGTGTTTATGATCGTGATGACCAAGTTTATCTTCCACTTTGTCCTTCGCTTCACTCACCTTCTCGCTGACTTTTTCCGCGAAGCCCGGCTTGTGGCTATGCTGGCCTGCGCCAGTAGCATCGGCATTGCCGGTCAGGTTCGCTGCGTTGGCGGTGGTCGCTCTGGCATTGGCGGTACCGGTGTGGTTCAGGGTGTTCGCCGTTGCGGTGCCGGTTGGGTCGGTAACGTTAGCGGCGCCCGGCGTGCCGGTTTTATCGATATCGATTTCCTGACGGCGCACGGTGTCGTTAATGGTCTCCACGTGATCGCGGGTATCTTTACGCACCACAACTTCTTCTTTAACCCGGGCGGTTTTGCTGACTACCGGCTGCTCATGACTTTCAGCAATCTCTACCGTTTTTTCTGACCAGTCGATATCGCCGTGGAGCGCAGGTTCATCAACGCTGCGGCGGAAGATATCGGCATGCTGCTCATGCAACGAAATATCTTCTGATACCTGATCGGTGACCACATAGCGTCGCACGCGGGTTGAACCTTCACTGATCAGGCGCTTGCCGACTTCAAGTTTTTCCTGGGCGAGACGCAGAATCTCTTCTTCGCTCTCGTCACCGGTCAATGACGTGCGTGCCGCATGGTCATTGGTTTCACCGGCAAACTCACGGTTCTGGCTGGTGCTGTCAGCCACAACATCACGACGTGCACGAGAAGGGACATCCACAGAATCGTGGGAATACAGGATGGTCATCGCTTTAGCGACATCCTCTTCTGCTGCACGCAATGAGACAATCACGCCGCCTTTATCCATCGCTTCGCTGTACACGTCAGCGTATTCGCGGTCAACGGTGTCACCAAACAGACGCTGCCAAATGCTTGGATGGCGAATCGCTTTACCTTCAGACTGCAAACGCTCACCGCTGATTAAACTGATATCCCGATCGGGGAAACCTGCTTTGATGAGATTTTTTTTCGCGGCTTCTGCCTGAGTTGCTGTATCAAACAGAGTGACGATTTTTTCGTGTGCCATGATAAATTCCTCTCTTGTTAGGCTGTTATTACCGATCGTTTTCTTTCGCTTTGGTTTTTTCTACCTGAACCTGCTGTTTACGAAGCGTTACCACCTCTTCAAAAGGCACCGCTTCCTGCACCTTGTGAATATGTAACTCCTCTTTCAGCACCAGCTTCCTGATGATTTGAATCTCTTCTTCTACTACCGGCACAATCACTACGCCGTTTTCTTCCCTGATGGCGGGCATCTCATCGACGTACTGCATTTTCGGTACATGCCTGACTTCAACACGATCCTTGTTCAGTAATGTCTTAACGACTTCCTGCTGCTCGATAGTCGAACGGGTTACTGAAACATGACTATCCACTATTCGCTGTTTAGTCAGCTCAACCTGTTCTTCAACGCGATTCAGCACAACTTCTTCGGCGTCGTGAATATCAGGCTGCCGCTGTGGTTCTTCAGGCTGCCTGGTCATATATTCTCCCGTTGGTCATTACTCAGTTAAATAAATCGCTTCTTACGTCACGATGATATTAATATCGCTGCAACATTCGCTGCGTTGATATTAAGGCTAGACAAAGATTGGCTATTGCCAAGTAAATAAATGCAAAAACATTTTGCCAAAAACAGACACAATTAGTCATAAATATAGCAAGAGAAGCGGCATGGACATAACCTAAGCAATTGATTATCAATAACTAAAATAAAATAAAGCACTGAAGTGACAGTGATGAATTATTGATTATTCCAGGCCGAAACAACGTTTTTTACCACGCATACCAGGAGCATTCCTGGTGATATTAAGCGCCCGAATTAGACTATCGCTTAAATATCACAGCAGGTAGCCGTGCATTATTTAAGCGTGAAGGAAAACACTTAACGTTAATAATTCTGCAATGCGCCTTTATTCCATTCCAGGACGCGTCTTAAAACCGCCGTCGCGGGCATTTTTGAATGAACTTCTCACGTATGATGTCGTCTCAGCATTTCTGAGCGCGCCGTTCCTGCGCTGATACGTCCATTGAGGTTGATATGAAATACGCACAACGCACATTAACAAGTCTGGCAGCGGCCGCGCTATTGGTTGCAGGCAGCGCTTCCGCAGCAAGCTGGCAGGATCAGCTCAGCAGCGCCGCCACGCAATTGAGCCAGCAGAACAACACCAGCAATACCGGCAGCACCACAGCGGCACAGAATGGTGGCCTGTCGCTGTCATCACTGAGCAGCCTGCTTAATGGCGGCGATAAAACCGTGGCCTCTAACAGCATGACCAACGCCGCAGGCATCATGCAGTACTGCGTTGAGCACAACGTCGTGAAGAACAACGTGCAGTCGGTGAAAGATCAGGTGCTGAGCAAGCTCGGCCTGAGCGCACCTGCCGCGCAGGAGCAGAAAACCGATTATCAACAGGGCATCGCTGGCCTGTTGAATACCGGCAACGGTCAGCAGCTTAACCTGCAAAGCCTCGGCAATACGCAGATGGGTGAGAAGTTAAAAACCAAAGCCTGTAACGTGGTATTGAAGCAGGGCAAGAACTTCATCTCCTGATCGCTTTACCCGATCATCGTGAATAAAAAAGGGACGCCTCGGCGTCCCTTTTGTTTATTGCATGCCCGATTACTCGTGATGCAACGATTTGCGCACTTCTGCTACCTGCTCTTTGGTCACTGCCGGTGCTTTGTTGCTCCAGCCCTGACGCACAAAGGTCGCCAGCTTCGCCACTTCATCATCGTTCAGACGATTGCCAAAGCCCGGCATCGCCAGCGTTGATGGCGCCTTCTCGGTAGATGGCTGCTGCGCACCGACCAGGATGGTGTGAATCAAACCGGTAGGATCGCCTGCGTTAACCAGCGTTGCCTGATCCAGCTCCGGGAAGATGCCCGGTGCGCCTTTGCCGGTAACAAAATGGCAGGCGCCACAGTTATCCAGATAGAGACGCTCGCCTTCGCTGAGGTTTTTCGCTGCGGTAAGTTTCGCTTCGGTGGCCTGCGCCGCGTGAGCATCGCCATCCTGTAGCGGTGGGTTACCGCCAAGGAACTTGAGGTAAGCGGCAATCGCCTGCAGATCGGCGTCGGTCATGTGCGAGCTGCTGTGCTCAACCACTGACGTCATCTCACCGCCCACCGCCGCTTTATCGTTGCGACCAGTTTGCAGGTAATCGACGATCTCTTTCTCGTTCCAGCGTGGTAAACCGCGTAACGATGGCACTTCCCAACCGTTGAGGTTGCCACCGGCGAGGAAATCACCGTCGCCGCTGTCCAGCGCCTTCTCATTCATGCCAAGCCCGCGCGGCGTGTGGCAGCTGCCGCAGTGGCCCAGGCTTTCAACGATGTAGGCACCGCGGTTGATCTCAGCCGAAGCACCGCCGATAGGTTTGAACGCCTTGTCGCTGGTAAATGCCCAGTTCCAGAAGCGCATGCCCCAGCGCTGGCTGAACGGAAAGCTCAGGCTGGTTTCCGGCGGCTGTTCGGCGCTGGGCTGCACACCTTTCATAAAGTAGGTGTAGAGCGCGTGCATGTCCGCGTCGCTGATTTTGGCGTAATCAGGGTACGGCATTGCCGGATAGAGGCCGGTGCCGTCCGGCAGCACGCCTTTACGCACCGCATCATTGAACTGTTGTTCGCTGTAGTTACCGATGCCGTGTTCTTTATCTGGCGTGATGTTGGTGGAGTAAATCCGTCCCAGATTGGAATCGATCGCCAGACCGCCGGAATAGGCTGGCTTGCCCGCGACCGAGTGGCAAGCCATGCAGTCGCCGAGCCGGGAAAGGTATTCGCCCTGCTTGATTAGCTGCGCCTCATCTTCCGCCTGTGCCTGCACGGAAACCGCACCCAGCAGCATGGCGTTGGCGAGAAAAAAGGTTTTAAGGTTCAACAATTTCATTCGCTTATGCCTGTACCAGTGGACCGGGGTTTTTCAGATACTGATCTTTGATCGCCTGCGCCGCCATCAGGGTAATCGCGCCGATGGTGTCGGTCGGGTTCGCCTGGAAGTTCTGCGGGAAGGCGTTGCCGCCCGGCACAAATACGTTATGCACATCCCAGCTTTGCAGATACTTGTTCAGCGCCGAGGTACGCGGGTTGTCGCCCATCACCGCGCCGCCGACGTTGTGCGTCGAGACATATTTGGTCAGGTCAAAGTTCGCTTCCATCGGCAGGAAGCTCATGCTCATGCTGTCCGGGTTAAGCTCTTTGGCGATGTTGCCGACCACACCTTTCAGATACTGCTGCAGTTTCAGCTCGTTCTGTTTCCAGTTAAAGGTCATACGCAGCAGCGGATTACCATGCTCATCGTTGTAGTTCGGATCGAGATCCAGATAGATATCGCGATAAGACTGGCAGGTGGTGGTGATGCTGATCTTCATCGAATGGCCGTACCACTCTTCCATGCCCTCTTTCCAGCCGGTACCCCAGCTTGGTGTGCCCTTTGGCAGCGAGGTGGAAATTGGCGTGCCGGTGGCCTGCGAGCTGTGAATTTTCGCGCCGCCAAGGAAGCCGAGGCCTGGGCCATCGAAGTTGCCTGGCGAAACGTCGTTAAACATCTGGCCGGTGGCGCCTGCGGTGGCAAACGGGTTGAAGTTTTTATCTTTGAAGAACAGCGTCGCGCCGCCGTTGCTCAGGAACGCATAGTTGCGCCCCACCACACCCTCTTCACTAACCGGATCGTAAGGCTTGCCGATGCCGGAGAGCAGCATCAGGCGCACGTTGTAGAGCTGGAAGCTGCTGAGCACAACAATCTTCGCCGGCTGGAAGCACTCGTCGCCGTTTTCGTCGATGTAGATCACGCCCTTCGCGGTTTTCTTATCGTCGTGCAGCACCACTTTGATCACTTCCGCGTGCACTTCGTAAGAGAAGTTGGACATGCGCTTCAGAGAATCCATGACCGCGGTTTGCGGCGAGGCTTTCGAGTAGTTCAGGCACGGATATTTACTGCAGTAGCCGCAGTAGTTGCAGGGTGCGATCTGATTGCCGTAAGGGTTGGTCCAGGCGCGCGATACACAGGCTGACGGGTTCGGGAACGGATGATAGCCCAGTTTGGTGGCCGCGTCGGCGAACAGGGTGTTGTTCAGCGTGTCGTCCAGCGCAGGCAGCGGATACGGGTTAGAGCGCGGGCCTTCAAAGGGATCGCCGCCCGGCAGGATTTTGCCACGCAGGTTGCCGGTTTTGCCCGACTGACCGCAAATATTTTCAAATTTGTCGTAGTACGGCTCGATCTCGTCCCAGCTGAACGGGAAATCCATCACCCGCATATCTTCCTGCAGAATACCCGGCTTGTACGCCTGATCGGCGTAGGTTTTCAGCTTGATGTCGGTTGGCGTTGGACGGATCAGTACCGCCGTCCAGTGCAGACCAGCGCCACCCACGCCGGTGCCTGGCGCAAAGGCGCCCCACTTGCGGGTCGGCAGTGCGGTTTCGCCGACGTTGTAGCGCACGGTGACCGCGGCTTCAGCGGGCGTGGCGAACACTTTATTACGGACGTTATAGGCGTATTCGTCAGCCGGTTTTGGATAGGCGAAATCGTCGTAACCCCGATCGGGGCCGCGCTCCAGTGCGCGAACGGTGAGTCCTGCCATTGCCAGCTCGATGCTCATCAGCGAGCCCGCCCAGCCGAGGCCGCAGACTACGACGTCGACTTCTGGTTTAGTTACCTGTGCCATTGTAAACCCTGTAAAAATGCAAAAACGGAGAGAGACGGCACGCCAATCAGGCGCGCTCACCCTTGACGCTGATCGGACCGAGCGGATACGGCACGTTGTGCTGTTTCACCCATTCGATGTAGCTGGCGCGCGCGCCAGGGAAGCCGATGGCAATCCAGGCCTTCATGCCTTTGTTGCCGCCGTACATCGGATCGGAGAGATAGCCGTGTTTGGTATCAGAAAGCAGCTGGCTGAAGAGGTGTGACGGCTTCATGTTGCTTTCCCCGAGCGCGGCGAAATCGATGCCGTTTTTCTGTATTTGGGTCAGGGCGTCATCTTTTTGTTGCTGGGTCAGCGCATGGAATGGCTGCTGATGAGTATTCTGGCTCCACTGATCCACCAGCTTGATGCCGGCTTTGTAGATCTGCTGTGGGTAGTAAGGGATCTGATAACCCATGGTGGCAGGCGCATTCAGGTCAAACGGCCCGGCCATGTAGATCTCTTTACCAAAGTCATCGGTATGCAGCTGCTGATCGATAAAGATCGGTACGTTGGTTTCCAGTGCGCCAGGTGCTTTGCCTTTCCCACCGGCGGGAATCAGACGATCGCAGGCGGCGAGGATAAACTGCCACTCTTCGGCGCTGAAAAAGACAGGTTTATAGTCGGTTAATTCGGGTGCAGCCATTTCGGCTGCCTGGGCGGCGGTCAGGCCTTTATAAATCAGGCCGCTTAATGGCAATGCCATTAACGACCCCATCAGAAATTTACGTCTGGAGGTTTCTTTTTGTAGAAGCATCAGTACACGGCTCTCACATGCCAGGAAAGTAATTCAATTGTTAATTGGGGTTATAATCGGTAAACATCCCGGCAATCTTAGGGACACAGACATTTCAAATTGTAATAATAAAATTCAAAGTGTTTTTCATAAAGAAAGCATGCAGATCGCCTTTTAGCGCATTGAACGATTCGGCGGTAAAGGCAGAACAAAATGTGGGAAAATTAAGTGAGGAAGGTTTTATCCGTCAGCGCAGCGGTAAATCGCACTTAAATGATTCCTGAAAGAAATAATACCCACATTAAACCTATGAAAATAAATCACATTGCCTTAAACAGCTGAAACGCCGAAAATCAACATTAAATTAACAAAATAAACGCAAATATATAAATTTAGCGTAATACGATTAACACTATAAAAAGCGTGCAAGACGTCATTGTTTAAACCGGTTACAACGTTTTTACCCATTTTTGCTGGCTGATATTCACGCCGATTTCATCACTTATATTCGATTATGCTCAAATAATGATATTCCGTTGCCCAGCGGTTATTATTCAGGCCAGGTAATAAATAATGGCTACCGACGGCGGGGTGATAAAACAGCAATCACCTTTTCACGACGAGCCGGACACCTCTACCGATCACAGGACGCGCTAAACTCTCTCTATGGATAAAGAAACTGAACTGAAACGCGTTAAGCGCATTGCCCTGCTGCTGCTCTGTCTGGCGGTGGCAACGTTCGTGGTGACCCTGTTTTTACCGCCGGGTATCTGGGTTAGCGGCATCAAAGCGGTGGCCGAAGCGGCGATGGTCGGCGCACTGGCGGACTGGTTTGCGGTGGTGGCGCTGTTTCGGCGCGTGCCGGTGCCGTTTATCTCGCGTCATACGGCGATTATTCCGCGTAATAAAGATCGCATTGGTGAGAACCTCGGTCGCTTTGTGCAGGAGAAATTCCTCGATACACCGTCGCTGCTACAGCTGATTCGGCGGCACGATCCGGCGCAAATTGTGGCGAACTGGCTGAGCGTGCCGGCTAATGCCGAACGGGTCGGTTATCACCTGTTGCAGCTGATGCGCGGCTTCCTCGATCTCACTGACGATGCGCGCATTCAGCGCTTTATGCGCAAGGCGGTGCATGCCGCTATCGATAAGGTCGATTTAACCCAGTCGGGCGCGATGATTCTGGAAAGTCTGACCAAAAACAATCGCCATCAGGCGCTGCTGGATGCCGCGGTAGAACAGCTGCTGGCGCTGCTTAACCGGCCCGGTACGCGTGAACAGATTGCCCGGCAAATTGTCCGCTGGCTGAAGCGTGAACATCCGATGAAGGCGAAGATGCTGCCCACTGAATGGCTGGGCGAGCACAGCGCCGATCTGGTTGCCAATGCGGTTAACTCGATCCTTGATGATGTCAGCCAGAACAGCGGTCACGAAGTGCGGCTGGGCTTCAACCGCGCGGTAGAACGGCTGATTGAGAAGCTGAAGCACGATCCGGAAATGGTTGAACGGGCAGAGACGCTGAAGAGCTGGATTAAAGAGGATGAGGCGCTAAATCGCTATATCGGCGAGCTGTGGCAGGATGTGCGCGGCTGGTTAAAGGCCGATCTGGATAAAGAGGATTCGCGGCTGCGCCAGCAGGTTGCCGCCGGTGCCCGCTGGTTCGGTGAAACGCTGGTTAATGACAGCGCCCTGCGCGCCTCGCTGAATCAGCATATGGAGCAGGCCGCCAGCAGCGTGGCGCCGGAGTTTGCCAACTTCCTGACGCGCCATATCAGCGACACGGTGAAAGGCTGGGATGCGCGCGATATGTCACGCCAGATTGAGCTGAATATCGGTAAGGATCTGCAGTTTATTCGCATTAACGGCACGCTGGTCGGCGGCACGATCGGGCTGATTTTGTATTTGCTGTCACAGTTGCCGCAATGGATTGCGGGATGAGGTGGGTTGGCCTTGCAGGCGGGCTTTTAGGGTCAAGGTCTTTAGGTCAAGGTCTTTAGGTCAAGGTCTTTAGGTCAACGGCTGTTTCGTTCTGCCCTTCGGGCCGACCGAGCAGGGGCGGCATGCGCCCCGCCCCTGCACCCCGGCTATCCGGCAAGCACAACCGCCCGCTGAAGCGGGTTCCCTCAGCAAAAGCGTTTTCCTGACGGACCGGACGCGATTCGCTCCAGGCTCAACGCGCCCTCTCGCCGCATCCCTGCGGCTCGCCCTGGAAAATGCTTTTGCCTCGGCGTTTGTGATGCCTCCCCAAGGTCAAAAACCAGGTCAAAACCAAAAACACTGAAAACACTCAAGACACTCAAGACACTCAAGACACTGAAAAGACTGAAAAGACTGAAAAGACTGAAAAGACTGAAAAGACTGAAAAGACTGAAAAGACTGAAAACATTAAAAGCTTAACGCCTGCCGAGTTAGTTCAGGGGTAATTCAGGAGCAGTGTGAAATGGGTGGGAGTTGCGAATTGTGAGCCTGGTGCGTGCGGGTGGCGTTTGAGGGCTGGGTTGTGAGGATGGCATTCGATGTGGGTTGAGATTGAGCCTGGGGAAGGGAGTATGAACGGGCGCCGGAGGGCGCCCGTTGTGATTTAACGGCGTTTGAGGAGCATGAAAACGCTGATGGTGAAGAACGCGGCGCTGGGCAGGATGGCACCGAGAATCGGTGGCAGGCCATAGACCAGGCTGAGTGGGCCAAATATCTGATCGAGTACGTAGAAGACAAAACCGAAGCTGATGCCGGTAACGACACGGGTTCCCATCGATACGCTGCGCAGCGGGCCGAAGATGAAAGAGAGTGCCATCAGCATCATCACCGCCACGGAAAGCGGCTGGAAGATTTTGCCCCACATGTTCAACTGATAACGTCCCGCTTCCTGGCCGCTCTGCTTAAGGTATTTACTGTAGTTGTAAAGACCACGAATCGAAAGCGCGTCAGGGTCCAGCGCCACTACGCCGAGCTTGTCAGGGGTCAGGCTGGTTTTCCATTCACCGCTCAGGGTTTGCTTACCGCTAATCTGTTTAGGATCGTTGAGGTCCGATTCGTCGACCTGCGCCAGTACCCACACTTTGCGTTCCGCGTTCCATGTTGCGGTGGCGGCGTAACGCACGCTTTTCAGGCGGCGATCGTCAGTGAAATTGTAGATGCTGATGCCATCCAGTTCGCTGTTGCCTTTAAGCTGCTCAATGTAGATAAAGCTGTTGCCGTCTTTGGCCCACAGGCCGTTTTGCGTCGACATCAGCGAACCGCCCAACAGCTGCTGCGCCCGGAAGTTGCGCGCCATCTGCTCGCCCTGTGGCGCAACGTATTCACCAATGGCCATGGTCAGGATCACCAGCGGAATCGCGGTTTTCATTACCGACAGCGCAACCTGCATGCGGGTAAAACCCGATGCCTGCATCACCACCAGCTCGCTACGCTGTGCCAGCGTACCGAGGCCTAACAGCGCACCTAACAGCGCCGCCATCGGAAAGAAAATCTCAATATCTTTTGGAACGCTTAACAGCGTGTAGTAACCGGCATCCAGCGCGGTGTAAGCGCCCTGCCCGGTTTTACGCAGCTGATCGACGAATTTGATAATGCCCGACAGCGACACCAGCATGAACAGCGTCATCATGATGGTGTTGAAAATCGTTTTACCGATATAGCGGTCAAGAACGCCAAACATCAGACGGCACCTCCGTGCTTAAAGCGGCTACGAATACGCCGCATCGGTACCGTGTCCCACAGGTTAAGCAGAATCGCCAGCAGCAGATAGGCGATGTTTACCGCCCACATGCCCAGCGCCGGATCGATACGACCTTTCGCGCCGCTCGACTTCAGCGAACTCTGCAGCAGGAAGAAAATCAGGTACAGAAACATGGCCGGCAACATCGACAACACGCGACCCTGACGCGGGTTCACCACGCTGAGTGGCACCACCATCAGCGCCATCACCAGCACCGAGAACACCAGGGTTAAGCGCCAGTGCAGTTCGCTGCGGAACGGCAGCGTGTCGCTGGCCATCAAGGCGCTGAAGCTCGCCTGCTCGGCATCTTCCGGATCCAGCGTCGCCTGCTGATAGCCCACAATGGCCTGATAGTTTTGGAAATCGGTAATACGGAAATCGCGCAGCAGTGCGGTACCCTCAAAGCGGGTGCCTTTATCCAGCGTCACCACCTGTGAGCCGTCACGGCGCTGCTCCATATGGCCGCTGTCCGCCACCACCACCGAAGGACGGGCGTTGCCTTTCGGCCGCAGCTGCGCCAGGAAGACGTTGCCAAACTGGTTGCCTTTAACGTCTTCGATAAACAGCACCGAATTGCCGTCGCTGGACTGCTGGAACTGCCCTGCCGCCAGCGCCGCAGCGCCGGGGTTCGCCTTGGCGTTTTGCGTCACCTGACTTTGATAGCGCGATGACCAGGGTCCAAGCCAGACAACGTTGATCGCCGCCACCACCGAAGTGAACAGCATCAGCACCATCGCCGCTTTGACCAGAACGCCTTTACCCAGGCCGCAGGCGTGCATCACCGTAATTTCACTTTCGGTGTACAAACGGCCCAGCGTCATCAAAATCCCTAAGAAAAGGCTGAGTGGCAGGATAAGTTGTGCCATTTCCGGCACGCCAAGACCGAGTAAGGTCAGAACTAAATTTGTTGGAATGTCGCCATCCACCGCTGCCCCTAAGATCCTGACGAGCTTCTGACAAAAGAAGATCAATAACAGGATGAAGAGTATTGCCAGCTGGCTTTTGAGCGTTTCCCGAACCAGATATCTAATGATAATCACGCTTAGTACGCCTGTGAAAACTTGTCTTTTTGCAGGAAAATCGATAGTTTCAACGCTTATGCGCCATTTTGCTTTATCAATGGCCAACATCATAGCTAACATTGTATGACACAAGCGTGTTGGGTGACCAAAAAACAAGAAATTGTCACCGAAACTCAATCTGACGTCCGTTTACTAAACGTCGTTACGCAACGATTAAAACGCGTTACGAAAGCGCTACATTCTAGCGAGAGCAAACGCCGTTGTCTTTAAGATTCAGGAGAGTGCATGGAGTTCAGTGTAAAAAGCGGTAGCCCGGAAAAACAGCGGAGCGCTTGCATCGTTGTCGGAGTCTTCGAACCGCGCCGTCTGTCACCTATCGCCGAGCAGCTGGATAAAATCAGCGACGGTTATATCAGCGCCCTGCTGCGCCGCGGCGAACTTGAGGGGAAAGTCGGTCAGACGCTGCTGCTGCATCATGTGCCCAATATACTCTCTGAGCGCATCTTGCTGATTGGCTGTGGCAAAGAGCGCGAGCTGGATGAACGTCAGTATAAGCAGGTTATCCAGAAAACCATCAATACGCTGAACGACACCGGTTCGATGGAAGCGGTCTGCTTCCTCACCGAACTGCATGTCAAAGGACGCAACACCTACTGGAAAGTGCGTCAGGCGGTTGAGACCTCAAAAGAGGCGCTTTACAACTTTGACCAGCTCAAGAGCAATAAAGTCGAGCCTCGCCGTCCGCTGCGCAAGCTGGTGTTCAACGTGCCAACGCGCCGTGAACTGACCAGCGGCGAACGCGCTATCCAGCACGGCTTAGCGGTTGCTGCGGGCGTGAAGGCGGCGAAAGACCTTGGTAATATGCCGCCAAATATCTGTAATCCCGCTTATCTTGCTTCGCAGGCGCGCCAGCTGGCCGACGCCTACAGCAAAAACATCACCACGCGCGTAATTGGCGAGCAGCAGATGAAAGAGCTGGGGATGCACGCTTACCTGGCGGTGGGCGCAGGCTCACAGAATGAATCGCTGATGTCGGTGATGGAATACAAAGGCAGCCCGGATGCTGACGCCAGACCGATCGTGCTGGTCGGTAAAGGCCTGACCTTTGACTCTGGCGGCATCTCGATCAAGCCCGCCGACAGCATGGATGAGATGAAGTACGACATGTGCGGCGCGGCATCGGTGTATGGCGTGATGCGCATGGTGGCCGAACTGGCACTGCCGCTGAACGTGGTTGGCGTGCTGGTCGGCTGTGAAAACATGCCGGATGGCCGTTCAATGCGCCCGGGCGACGTGCTGACCACCATGTCCGGTCAAACGGTTGAGGTGTTAAATACCGACGCCGAAGGCCGCCTGGTGCTGTGCGATGCGCTGACCTACGTTGAGCGCTTCGATCCTGAAGTGGTGATTGATATCGCCACGTTGACCGGCGCCTGCGTGATTGCACTGGGTCATCACGTCAGCGGACTGCTCTCCAACCACAATCCGCTGGCGCACGAGCTGATCAGCGCCTCCGAGCAGGCGGGCGATCGCGCCTGGCGTTTGCCGATGGCAGATGAGTATCAGGAGCAGCTGGAATCAAACTTTGCCGACATGGCCAATATTGGCGGCCGTCCCGGCGGCGCGATCACCGCTGCCTGCTTCCTTGCGCGCTTTGCCCGCAAATATAACTGGGCGCACCTGGATATCGCTGGCACCGCCTGGCGTTCCGGCAAAGCGAAAGGCGCCACTGGCCGTCCGGTCGCCTTGCTGTCACAATTCCTGTTAAACCGCGCCGGATTAAACGGCGACGATTAATGACCCTCAGGGCCAACCTCGTGTGGCCCTGACTTTTTTCTCCTGCCGACAGAGGGCACTGCCGTTCTGTCAAACATGAGCCAGCCGGGTAGTTAATGAAAAACGCGACCTTCTACATTCTGGACACAGAAACGGGAATCGATGGCCTGAACGCCGTCGAAACGCTGGTGTGCGATCTGGCAGAAGCGCGCTGGCGCGCGGGCAAACGTGTGCTGATCGCCTGTGCAGATGAAGCGCAGGCGATTCGTCTGGATGAAGCGCTCTGGCAGCGCCCTTCCACCGCCTTTGTGCCGCATAACCTGGCAGGCGAAGGGCCAAAATATGGCGCACCGGTTGAGCTGGCCTGGCCGCAGCGCCGCGGCAACGCGCCGCGTGACCTGCTGATCAGCCTGCTGCCGACCTTCGCAGATTTTGCTACAGCTTTCTATGAAGTGATAGACTTCGTTCCTCACGAAGAATCGCAAAAACAGCTGGCGCGCGATCGCTACAAAGCGTATCGCAGCGTGGGCTTCCACTTGAATACGGCGACGCCACCCCCGCCGCAAACGACATAGCAGACATGGAAAAGACATATAACCCGCAAGAGATCGAACAGCCGCTTTACGAGCACTGGGAAAAGCAGGGCTACTTTAAACCCAATGGTGATACCAGCCAGGAAAGCTTCTGCATCATGATCCCGCCGCCGAATGTGACCGGCAGCTTGCACATGGGTCACGCCTTCCAGCAAACCATCATGGACACAATGATCCGCTATCAGCGCATGCAGGGGAAAAATACCCTGTGGCAGGCGGGCACCGACCATGCGGGCATCGCCACGCAAATGGTGGTGGAACGTAAAATCGCCGCCGAAGAGGGCAAAACCCGCCAGGATTACGGCCGTGATGCCTTTATCGAAAAAATCTGGCAGTGGAAGGCGGAATCGGGCGGCACCATTACCCGTCAGATGCGCCGTCTGGGTAACTCGGTCGACTGGGAGCGCGAGCGCTTTACCATGGACGACGGGCTGTCCCACGCGGTAAACGAAGTGTTTGTTCGTTTGCATAAAGAGAACCTGATTTACCGTGGCAAGCGCCTGGTGAACTGGGATCCCAAGCTGCGCACGGCGATTTCTGACCTCGAAGTGGAAAACCGCGAGTCAAAAGGCTCGATGTGGCATATCCGCTATCCGCTGGCTGACGGTGCGAAAACCGCCGACGGCAAAGATTATCTGGTGGTCGCAACTACTCGTCCGGAAACGCTGCTGGGCGATACCGGCGTGGCGGTCAATCCGGAAGATCCGCGTTATAAAGATCTGATCGGTAAGTCGGTGATGCTGCCGCTGGTCAACCGCCGCATCCCGATCGTGGGCGATGAGCATGCGGACATGGAAAAAGGCACCGGCTGCGTGAAGATCACCCCGGCGCACGATTTCAACGACTACGAAGTAGGCCGTCGCCATCAATTGCCGATGATCAACATTCTGACGCTGGACGGTGATATCCGCGAAAGCGCGCAGGTGTGCGATACCAATGGCGAAGAGAGCACGGTTTACGCCGACGCGCTGCCCGCGGAATTCCAGAAGATGGAGCGTTTCGCCGCGCGTAAAGCGATTGTCGCGGCGGTGGATGCGCTGGGCCTGCTGCAGGAAGTCAAACCACACGATTTAACCGTGCCTTATGGCGATCGCGGCGGCGTGGTGATTGAACCGATGCTGACCGATCAGTGGTATGTGCGCACTGCACCGCTGGCGAAAGTCGCGGTGGAAGCGGTGGAAAACGGCGACATCCAGTTCGTGCCGAAGCAGTACGAAAACATGTACTTCTCCTGGATGCGCGATATTCAGGATTGGTGTATTTCCCGCCAGCTGTGGTGGGGCCACCGCATTCCGGCCTGGTATGACGATCAGGGCAACGTGTTTGTGGGTCGTAACGAAGCGGAAGTGCGCGCGGAAAACAACCTCGGCGCCGACATCGCGCTGCGTCAGGATGATGACGTGTTGGATACCTGGTTCTCCTCCGGGCTGTGGACTTTCTCCACGCTGGGCTGGCCAGAAAACACCGAGGCGCTGCGCACCTTCCATCCGACCAGCGTGCTGGTCAGCGGCTTCGACATCATCTTCTTCTGGATTGCACGCATGATCATGCTGACCATGCATTTCATCAAAGATGAAGACGGCAAACCGCAGGTGCCGTTCAAAACCGTCTATATGACCGGTTTGATTCGCGATGAAGAAGGCCAGAAGATGTCCAAATCCAAGGGCAACGTGATTGACCCGCTGGATATGGTGGATGGCATTTCGCTGGAGGCGCTGCTGGAAAAACGCACCGGCAACATGATGCAGCCTCAGCTGGCAGATAAAATTCGCAAGCGCACCGAAAAACAGTTCCCGAATGGCATTGAGCCAACCGGCACCGACGCTCTGCGCTTCACGCTGGCGGCGCTGGCCTCGACCGGCCGCGATATCAACTGGGATATGAAGCGTCTTGAAGGCTACCGCAACTTCTGTAACAAGCTGTGGAACGCCAGCCGTTTTGTGCTGATGAACACAGAAGATCAGGATTGCGGCATGAACGGCGGCGAAAAAGTGCTGTCGCTGGCCGATCGCTGGATTCTGGCTGAGTTCAACAATACGGTGAAAGCGTATCGCGAATCACTGGATAACTACCGTTTCGACCTCGCGGCGAACATCCTTTATGAGTTCACCTGGAACCAGTTCTGCGACTGGTATCTGGAGCTGACCAAACCGGTCATGACCAGCGGCAGCGACGCTGAACTGCGCGGCACGCGTCATACGCTGGTAACGGTACTGGAAGCTTTGCTGCGCCTCGCGCATCCCATCATTCCATTTATCACCGAGACCATCTGGCAGCGCGTGAAGGTGCTCAAAGGCATTACTGCCGATACCATCATGCTGCAGCCGATGCCGGAATATCACGCCGATCAGGTTGATAACGCCGCGCTGGCCGATACCGAATGGCTGAAGCAGGCGATCGTTGCCGTGCGTAATATCCGTGCAGAAATGAACATTTCACCGGGTAAACCGCTGGATGTGCTGCTGCGCGGTGCCAGTGCTGACGCGCAACGTCGCGTGGAAGAGAACCGCAGTTTCCTGCAGAAACTGGCGCGACTCGACAGCCTGACGCTGCTGCCAGCGGACGACAAAGGCCCGGTGTCGGTGACCAAAATCATCGACGGCGCTGAGCTGCTGATTCCGATGGCCGGCCTGGTGGATAAAGCCGCCGAGCTGGATCGCCTGGCGAAAGAGGTCAGCAAGCTTGAGGTAGAGATTGGTAAAATCGAAGCCAAGCTGGCGAACGAAGGATTTGTGTCACGCGCCCCGGAAGCGGTGGTTGCTAAAGAGCGTGAGCGCATGGCTGAGTTCGAACAGGCTAAAGCGAAAATGATCGAGCAGCAGGCGGTGATTGCCGCATTGTAATTTGCGGCATGACGCGTTAATTTTTACTGGCCGGGCAATGTGACCCGGCCTTTTTTATTTCTGCCAGTGAGCCTGCACGATGACAGCTGAACCCCTTCTCAATCTGCATTTGCGCCCGATGGTCGCCAGCGACAATCCTTCTGTTGCCCGGGTGATTCGCACCGTTTCCGCTGAATTTGGCCTGACCGCCGATAAAGGCTATACCGTCGCCGATCCCAATCTTGACCGGCTGTTTGGGCTTTACAGCGAAGCCAACAGCGCCTATTGGGTGGTGGAGATGGATGGCGAGGTTGTCGGCGGCGGCGGCATAGCGCCCCTCCTGTGCAGCGCACCCGATATTTGCGAGCTGCAAAAGATGTATTTCCTGCCGCAGCTGCGCGGTCTTGGGCTCGCACGCCGTCT
The DNA here is from genome assembly GCF_051851875.1 of Duffyella sp. Ts4. Taxonomy (NCBI): domain Bacteria; kingdom Pseudomonadati; phylum Pseudomonadota; class Gammaproteobacteria; order Enterobacterales; family Erwiniaceae; genus Duffyella; species Duffyella sp. Ts4. The sequence goes on from NZ_JBLYPN010000005.1 coordinate 278,591, forward strand.
GGCCCTTCAGGCGCTGGATTTCGCCCGCGACCGCGGTTTCCGCCGCTGTTACCTCGAAACCACCGCCAGCCTGACGCGCGCGATTGCCTTGTACGAGCAGCTGGGCTTTGAGCATATTACGCAGCCGCTAGGCTGCACCGGGCATGTTGATTGTGAAGTGAGGATGCTGAAGGCACTGTGAGGCGTGGCTTGCCCTGGCTTGCCCTGGCTTGCCCTGGCTTGCCCTGGCGCAGGCGGGCTTCTTAAAGGCCAGGTCAACGGCCGTTTCGTTCTGCCCTGCAGGCGGCTATTAAGGTCAAGTTCAACCTCTTTAAGGTCAACGGCCATTTCGTTCTGCCTGAAGACAGTCTGCTTAAAGGGCCAGGTCAACGGCCATTTCGTTCTGCCCTTCGGGCCGCCCGAGCAGGGGCGGCATGCGCCCCGCCCCTGCACCCCGGCTATCCGGCAAACACAACCGCCCGCTGCGCGGGTTCCCTCAGCAAAAGCATTTTCCTGACGGACCGGCCGCGATTCGCTCCTGCTCAACGCGCCCTCTCGCCGCATCCCTGCGACTCGCCCTGGAAAACGCTTTTCCCTCGGCGTTTGTGATGCCTCCTCAAGGTCAAAACCCAGGTCAAAAACCAGGTCAAAAACCAGGTCAAAAACCAGGTCAAAAACCAGGTCAAAAACCAGGTC